>CAMDGL010000094.1 GCA_945897845.1 Chitinophaga pinensis
ACCCGACGCAAATTCTGGGATTTGATTTACGAGGCAGCCGATCGGGGCATCACTGTTTTCGTAACCACTCACTACATGGACGAAGCCGAATATTGTAACCGCGTTTCGATTATGAACGCCGGACGGATTGAAGCGCTCGACACACCTGAAAATCTGAAAAAACAATATTCAGCAAAGAATATGGACGAGGTTTTTCTGAAAATTGCAAGGAATGTTGATTAAATCATTTGGTTGTAGAGACGTAACATGTTACGTCTCTACCTAAAAATATATTGAACCCGATACTATGAAACAATTTATAGGATTTCTCAAAAAAGAATTTTTGCACATTTTTCGTGATCCGCGAACGATGATGATCATTTTTCTTTTACCCATTGTGCAATTGCTGCTATTCGGGAAAGTGATCAATACTGACATTCAGAATTCGAGGATCGCGATTCTCGATCAGTCGCACGATAATACCACCCGCGAAATAACTTCGAAATTGGTGTCGTCGGGCTATTTTGTATTGGGCGAAGAACTGATGCCGGACGACGATGTGGAAGATGTTTTCCGGAAAGGAAAGGTAAAAATGGTGGTTACATTTGGCCCTGAATTTGAGAAAAGCCTGGAACGCGATGGCAAAGCCGATGTACAGCTTTTGGCCGATGCTTCAGATCCAAACACTGCCCGAATCCTGACCAACTACGCTTCAGGAATTATAAACGACTACGTGAAAAAAGAAAAGCTTCAGAATCTTCAATTGCCCAACCAAATAAATACTGAAGTCAGGATGCTTTACAACGAAGGATTGAAAAGCGTTTACATGTTTGTACCCGGCATTATGGCCATGATTCTGATGTTGATTTCGGCCATGATGACTTCCATTTCCATCAGTAAAGAAAAAGAACTGGGAACGATGGAAGTGCTGCTGGCCTCACCGCTGAAACCGATTCAGATTGTGCTGGGAAAAGTGACTCCGTACTTGCTATTGTCGTTTATCAATGCGCTAACCATTATCCTGATAGGCGTTTTCATATTTGACGTGCCAATCAAAGGTAGTTTCGTCTTCCTGATGGCCGAAAGTTTCCTGTTTATTATGATGGCGTTGAGTTTGGGAATCCTGATTTCGACCATTGCACCGAACCAAATGGTGGCCATGTTTATCTCTGTACTGGCGTTAATGTTACCTACTATTTTGCTTTCAGGATTTATGTTTCCGATTGAAAACATGCCACTTCCGTTGCGAATTATCAGCCATGCCATGCCGCCACGTTGGTTCATTGTCATCATTAAAAATATCATGCTCAAAGGCACCGGTATCCTGTTTGTCTGGAAAGAAACCCTGATTCTGATGTTTATGACCTTTGTGTTTATTGCCTTGAGTATTAAGAATTTTAAGATCAGGCTTGAATAATTTACAATTTAAAAACCGCGGTGAACAGAGCAAATAGTAAATTGTAAATCGTCAAAATAGTAAATGATTTATTGACTATTTACGATTTAAATGATCCGAAGCTGGGCAAATCGTAAATTGCAAATAGAAAAATAGTAAATAAATAGTGATGAAAACAATATTTTACGTCATACAAAAAGAGTTTATTCAGGTAAAGCGCAACAAAGTAATGCTCCGGATGATCGTGATGATTCCGTTGCTGCAAATGCTGGTGTTGGTTTTCGCAGCCACTTACGATCTGAAAAATGTCGATATCTTTTTGGTCGATAAAGATCTGTCGTCCACCTCGCGCGAACTGGCCGGCAAACTCGAAGCTTCGCCGTTCTTCACCATCAACAATACCTCGTTCGATCCTGAAGATGGAGAAAATGAACTTTTGCGTAATGCTGACGACATGGTTTTGGTCATTCCTCAAGGATTTGAGCGCGACTTAATCCGCGACGACAAAGCCAGTTTGCAATTGCTTGTGAATGCCATCGACGGACAAGCTGCACAACTGGGCTATTCCTACGCCGCCTCTGTCATCCGCGATTTCAATAAAAACATTATTGCCGAATGGAAAGGGCTACCCGAATTCAATCCGCCTTATCAAATCAATACAATTTCTCGTTTTTGGTACAACTCGGAACTCGAATACAAATGGTACATGGCTCCGGGAGTTTTAGCCATATTGGTTACACTCATTGGGCTGTTTCTCTCCGGAATGAGTCTGGTAAAGGAAAAGGAACAGGGAACCATTGAACAACTCAATGTGACTCCGATCAAAAAAATTCAGTTTTTAACCGGTAAACTGATTCCTTTTGTAGTCATCGCATTGTTCGATTTATCGTTCGGCTTGATCATTGCCAAAGTGGTTTTCAATCTGCCTATTGTTGGCAGTCTGTGGCTGGTTTTTGGATTTGGGATACTTTACCTATTGGGTATTCTGGGTCTGGGGTTACTTATTTCAACTGTTGCCGACACCCAGCAGCAGGTTATGTTTGTGACCTATTTCTTTATGATGATTTTTATCCTGATGGGAGGAATTTTTACGCCTGTTGACAGTATGCCGCATTGGGCGCAACTGGTTAACGAAGCCAATCCGGTTTTCCACTTTATGAAAGTGATGCGAATGGTTGTGCTCAAAGGATCAAACTTCGGCGATTTGATTCACGAATTTGTGGCACTTTGTATTCTGGGAATTACCTTTTTGAGTTTGGCTGTGTGGAGATACCGAAAAACGGCTTGATTCTATTTTTTTTTACATGCAAAGCAGATGGCTAAGGCTTTTAGTGGCTTGATGAGAAAGTTAGGAATTATAATACACACGAAGAGGTATCATAATTTTTTATTGCTGATCGCGTTTTCGATATAAATTGGCGATGAGTTTTTGTTTTTATACTTTTGCCACTCACATTTAAGCCAACCATGACAAAACAAAATATTCTGATTCTTTCTGTTTTACTGATATTTCTGTCGGTAAATTCACTTACTGCACAGACCTCTAAAAATACCGAACCCATTGTTCCGCGACTGGTTGTAGTGCTTTCTGTTGATCAGATGCGGACTGATTACCTTTCGCGCTACTGGAATAGATTTCAGGCCGGAGGATTTAAACGGCTAATGAATGAAGGAGCGGTTTTTAGCAATGCCCATCTCGATTTGCACGTTCAGAAAATTTCTACAGGAACGGCAACTCTTTTCACGGGCGTTTATCCGGCAGCACATGGAATTGTGAACGATACCTGGTACGACCGGCTGAAAAAGAAGGAAATAAACTGCATCGACGACAATTATTTTATCACTGTTGGAAGCGATTCGAAAGAAGGCGAACGCTCGGCTGTAAAATTGCTTTCGCCTACCATTGGCGACCTCATAAAAATAAATACCCGCAATAAATCGAAAGTTTACAGTGTGGCCATGAACGATGTCAGCGCAATTCTTTCAGCCGGACATGCAGCCAATGGGGCCTTTTGGCTTGACACACAAAACGGTAACATGATTTCAAGTTCTTATTACGTTGATATTTTTCCTGAATGGGTGCGCCAGTTCAACGAAAAAGGAATGGCCAAAACTTATACCCAGCGCAACTGGACTACCCTGCTGCCAATAAATAGCTACGAAGAAAGCCTGGCAGACGATTACATTCTCGAAAAAGGCTATTACGATAAATGGAATACGTTTCCTTACGACCTGAAAAAAATAAAAGACAAAGCCGGAAGCTATAAATTTCTGAAAACTACCCCGCATGCAAATACAATTGTGAAAGACTTTGCGGTCAACCTGATTCACGCGGAAAAACTTGGAGCCGACGAATTTCCTGATTTTCTGGCCGTCACTTTTTCTTCAATGGATTATGAGAACAACTCTTTTGGACCTTTATCAGTTGAAATGGAAGACACCTACCTTCGATTGGATCAGGACATTGCCTCGCTGATGGAATTTCTGGATAAAATGTTTGGCAAGGGAAACACGCTGGTGGTGCTTACATCAACCTGCTCATCGACTTATCCCGCCGACTATCTGAAAGAAGAATTCAATATGCCGGTTGGCACTTTCTCTCCTGAAAGTGCCATTGCCCTGTTACGATCGTTCCTGAATATTACTTACGGACAAGGAGATTATATTGAGGTTGTTGGGGATCAGCAGTTGTATTTCAACCGCGAATTGCTCGAAAAAAAGAACATTTCCCAGGAAGATATCCAAACCAAAACCGCCAGTTTTATCAATCAATTTGAAGGTGTTAAAATTGCCCTTCCTTCCTCTTCTTTTTCTCAGGGTGATTTCTCAAAGGGGCAATTGGCGGTAATTGCCAATTCATACAATTTTAAACGCTCGGGCGATGTACTTTATCAGCTCGAAGACGGATGGCAACCGGTTTATAAATTTCAGAAAACCATCTATAACGACAATTCAAACATCCCTTTCATTATGCATGGAAGTGTAGTAAAACGTTCTCAGATCAGGAGCAAAACCATGGGAGAAGATATGGTTCCTACTATTCTGGAGATTCTTCACATGCCAATTCCTTACCATTGTTCAGGAAAAATTCTGGAAGAAGTTTTGTGGTAATAAATATAATCAGTATTAAAATCTGTTATCTTTGACCCCAAATTTCAGAAAAATGGCCAACGACTGGAAAGAAAGGCTGGGAACGGTATATTCAACAAATCCCGATTTCCAATATGAAAGCACTGCCGGGAATGAATCAGAAACGCTGCCGCCAAACAAACAGGATTTGCGTGTTCAACTCGACAAAAAGCAGCGGAATGGCAAAAAGGCAACGCTGATTAGCGGCTTTGTGGGTACTGAAGACGATATAAAAGCATTGGCAAAAACGCTGAAAACCAAATGTGGCGTTGGTGGTTCTGCAAAAGATGGGGAAATTCTGATTCAGGGTGATTTTTGTAATAAAGTGATTGATATACTAAAAAGCGAAAGTTACAAAGTCAAACGCTCGGGAGGATGATACAAAGATAGAATGCGCAGGCGGGAAGAGGAGAAGGAAAATTACACAGAAAAATTAATTGACGCTCTATATAAACCGTTTCAAGTATGTTAAAACATTACAAAACCATCGGAATGATCGGGGGAATTGCCCCTGCATCAACAGTTGACTATTACCAGAGAATCATTTCCCGTTTTCAGGAACGCACCGGTAAACGCGACTATCCATCTATTATTATCAACAGCATCAACATGACCCACATGATGGACCTGATTTCCAACGATCATCTGGATGAGCTGGTTGATTTTCTTTCAGAAGAAATTTTTGTGTTGGAAAAAGCAGGAGCCAAAGTAATATTTTTAGCATCAAACACTCCCCACATAGTTTATGTTCCGCTTGTTGAACGCGTGAAAACAAAAATGGTCAGCATTGTCGATTCCACAATTGCCTATGCACATTCGAAAGGACTTCGCCGGCTTGGTTTATTTGGAACTATTTCGACCATGGAAAGTAATTTTTTTCAGGAAGGTTTTGAAGCGGCAGGCATGGAAATCATCACTCCCATGCCCGAAGAGCGAAAATACATTGACAAAATTTATATGGAAGAACTGGTCAGAGGAAGGTTTCTGCCCGAAACAAAAAACCGGTTACTTTCGATTGCCAAACGGATGTACAACGAAGGCCAGATTGATAGCCTGATTCTGGGAGGAACTGAATTGCCATTTATCATGAAAAGCAGTGACATTGAAGATATTGAACTAATCAATACCTCCAAATTGCATGTGGAACGGATTCTGGATGCGGCGATTGGCTAACGGAGGAAAGTGGCCAGTCTCAGTGTTCAGTCGCAATATTCAGAGAAAAGTTGTCAGTTGTCGGGTTATCATTTGATTCTGGCAATCAATCCGACGCAGGCATCTTCCAGAATATCCAGTACAAGTTCAAAACCGGCATCGCCACCGTAATAAGGATCGGGCACAGATTCATGTCTTTTGCTGATACAGAATTCAGTCATCATATAGATTTTTTTTCGGTCGTTTTCGTTGCGTGCAACGCTTCTTAAATCGCGCACATTCTGCCGGTCCATTCCAATGACATAATCAAAGCGGTCGAAATCATGACCCGGATCAAATGACCGGGAGATGCTTGTCAGATTGTATCCCCTTTTCAGGCCAAACTGCCGCATCCGGTAATCAGCACGTTCGCCAACATGATAAGCTGCCATGCCAGCCGAATCACATTGCAACTCATCGCCTAATCCATTTTTCCTGATCATTGCATTAAAAACCGCCTCAGCGCCGGGGCTTCTGCAAATATTGCCGAGACAAACAAAAAGTACTTTCTTCATTGTCAAATCTTGTATGTAAGATAAAAACCGCATAATTTATCCTGTATGCAGGACAAAAATAGCAGTTTTTATCCTTCATGCGGAACAAGCTTTCTGTTTCACATAATCCGCATCAATCAACACTGAAGTTCGTATTTTGATTTCAACAATTAATTCGTGAGTTTTGCAGCCTTATCAGGAAAAAATGAAAGACTTCACTGTAGGTAACGAGGCGAAGCTGATTCTGCAATTTTCCGTTCCAATGGTGCTCGGAAACATATTTCAGAACCTGTACAACATTATCGATAGCATCATTGTGGGCCGGTATATTGGGAAAGAAGCGCTCGGAGCCGTGGGAGCTTCGTTCCCTATCATCTTCGCACTCATTTCAATGGTAATAGGGGTTGGCTCCGGTGCGTCAACTGTTATTTCACAATATTTTGGCGCAAAGAAAATCGATGAAGTAAAACGTACCATCGACACCATATTCATTTTCTTCCTCGGATCGTCCATTCTGATTACCATTCTTGGAATTGCTTTCAGCGAGCAAATTTTCATCCTGTTAGGTTTGCCTGAAGATATCATGCCAGAGGCGCTCAGTTACCTGAATGTTTACATGCTTGGCATGTTCTTCTTCTTCGGATTCAGTGGTATCAGCAGCATTTTGCGCGGATTGGGCGATTCGAAAACACCACTGTATTTCATGATAATTGCCACCATCAACAACATTCTTCTCGATTTACTCTTTGTGGTGGTTTTTAAATGGGGAATCCAGGGCGCCGCATTTGCAACCATTCTTTCTGAAGGAGGCGCTTTCGTAACTGCTGCCATTTACCTCAACAAAAAACATCCGATCATCAATTTATCGTTCCGAAAATATGTGTTCGATCGGGATATTTTCAGGAGTTGTATTCGTATTGGGTTGCCAACCGGATTTCAGCAATCGTTCATTGCATTCGGAATGATGGCAATCATGAGTATTGTGAATGGCTTTGGCACAAACTCTGTTGCAGCCTATTCAGCCGCCATGCGAATCGACTCATTCGTAAAAATGCCTGCCATTACATTTTCTTCGGCACTATCGGCATTTGTCGGTCAAAACCTGGGTGCTTTCGAAGAACGACGCGCTAAAACCGGGCTGAGGGCAACACTTCTTTTTTCAACCATTTACTGTATTGTTGTTTCCCTGCTTATTATTTTGTTCGGAAAACACATCATGTCGCTGTTTACCAGCGATCCTGATGTGATTAAGATTGGTCAGGATTATTTGCTGATCGTATCTTCGTTTTACCTGCTCTTCTCCATCATGTTCAGCTTCACAGGTTTCCTGAGAGGAGCTGGCGCCACGCTGATTCCAATGATTGCAACTTTTACCGCGTTGTACCTTGTCAGAATTCCTGCGGCAATTTTCTTCTCCGGATTGATCGGTGTAAACGGCGTTTGGTGGGGTGAACCAATGGGAACATTTATCGGGATGATTATTCTGCTGGTTTATTACCGCAGCGGTAAATGGAAAGGGAAAGTGGTTGTGAGGAAAAGTGATGATTAGTCAACAGCAGGATGTATGTGAAGATGAAAGGGTGATAATGAAAAAAATTACATCCAGTTATTCTTCAAACAACAATGAATCAATTCGGTGATATTATGCGTCATAGTCTTCTCCATACAGTTGCGCTTATGATTTTTAACGGTATGAATGCTCAGGTTCAGTTTCTCTGCGATCATTTTGCTGCTCAGGCCTTTCTGGCAAAGGCGAACAATCTCCATTTCACGCTTGGTTAAAGATGCGACACACATTTCGCCATATACTTTACTAAAAACTTTTTGATACCCATTTTCAGGCGAATACCGGAATAAGTTTAGAACAATAGTATCGTCAGATTTAATATCAGCGATTTCAAAAAAAACTTTCAGGTTCAGTTCAGGTATCAAAGTATCCTTTGCAAAGGTTATAGCGCCCTCGTGCATGAACTGAGAAATGATCCCGTCCCTGTGAATGTAGCGGTGATTGAAAATAAACCGGAAATCGGGGAATCCAACAATTGGTTCGGATTTAATGAACTTCAAAATGTCCGGGAAAGCTTCGTCGCACCAGATCATCCGGTCTTCAGGGTGAGACCGAAGTTCGTGAAAAGAAAGTTTTTCCTGTAACTGGCCTTTTTTAAAACAGCGGATTTGATCGTCGCAATGATTGTGGATACATGCAAACTGCCTCCCGGAATAATCAACCAAACAGTCATCAAAAAGAGAGGCACGATAATTTTGGGAGATTTCTGAATTCGGCGACTTTAAAGGAGAAGAATTCACCGAACCATTGTCTCCAATCCGGTTTGCTTCCTGTTCCTTACCAGAAAAACCAATCGAATTACTATTGTCCTTCATTTTTAAATGAATTAATTGAGTTGATAAATCCAGAAATAATTGCAATCAAACTACCTGATACTTATTAATTCCAAAAATGCGAATTAAGTAACCCCATTTCAACAACTAAATGATTGCAAACAGCAAAATAAATTCACCTGATATTCTGAAATTATTCGTACATGCGCCAAAATCTTTTGAATTTTCTGTTTTTTTCTGATATATCACTCAAAATGACACGTTTGTGCTATTGATTTTGATTAATCAATTTCATAAATTTATTCGAATTCAAATATCCAAATTACAAACGGAGTTGCCGAAAATCCGCACCAAAGAGTAGGCATAAAAACATCTGTTATGAATCCAAAGATTATTTTCTGGCTGGTGTTTGTAGCATTGACAGCACTGGTACTTATTTTAAATGCAAAATATGGGCTGCTACGCGATGAAAGCACCCGCGAAACTAAAAAACCATACAGTTATGCGCGAACCCAACTTACCTGGTGGACAGTAATTGTATTATCGGGTTTTACCACTGTCATCCTGAAACATCAGGAGATTCCCACTTTGACCGATGGCATTCTGATTCTGCTGGGAATCAGCTCTGCAACAACAATGACTGCAAGGATTACGGATAATTCCGATCAGGACCAGACGAACACCAAAGATATCATTCAGAATTTGCCGGGCGAAAATTTTCTGATCGACATTCTTTCTGACAGCAATGGGGTCAGCATACACCGTTTACAGGCAGTACTTTTCAATGTTGTAATCGGGTTTTGGTTTATTCAGAAAACACTGGCCAACCTGGTTAGTTCTTCATTCGACATGAGCAATATCCTTCCTGATATTGAGATGAACAACCTGATTTTGATGGGACTGTCAGCCGGAACTTATGCGGCACTTAAAACAACCGAGAACAAAGGAACTTCAGGAAAAAATACTAACCTAAAAGACAGTAAAACAAATGAAAACCAATAAAATTTTACTCGGAGGAATAGCCGGAGGCGTATCTTTCTTCCTGCTTGGCTGGTTAATTTACGGAATACTGTTAATGGATTACACCACTGCCAACTATAATCAATGTGCTGCCAGACCAATGAACGACATGATTTGGTGGGCGATAATTTTATCTAATCTATCTTCCGGATTCCTGCTATCCCTGGTATTCAGCTGGTCAAATACCTCGGGCCTGGTGGCTGGAGCAAAAGTTTCCGGAATCATAGGATTTCTTTACGCTCTTGCGGTTGATCTCAGTGTTTATTCAATGAGCACTGCGTTTTCAAATCTTACGGCAGTACTTGTTGACATTATTGCTTATACGGTGATGTCTGCTATTGCAGGAGTCATGATTGCATGGGTGATGGGCAAAAACTTAAAATGACACGTTCGTGCTATTGCACTGAGTTAATCAATGACATAGTTTTATAAAAGCTTTGATTATCAATCATTACACCAGTTGATTTTCCCGGTTGATAAAAAAAATTGAATCCCCAATTATGGAAAAAATTTTACCCAGTATTCTCGCGGCATTGATCCCGTTTATTGCAACTTATCTCAGTAAAATAAGCAAGGCAAACGTTCGCAAGAATTTGCTGGAAGATGCCCAAAAGAAAATCGATTTTCTCGACAAGTATTTCCAGGTATCGGCAAAATTTTTACCTGAACCCGAAATTGAAACTTTAAAACTTCAGTTGTCGGCAGAAATGCAGGAGGTGAAGAATCAGGTCAACTCGCTCGACAAACAAGAGAATCTTTCCGATTATCAGCGACTCAGCATCGTTCAAAAGGTATTCCTCACGTTCTCACCCGCTTCTGTTCCTGGCTGGTTATGGGCGGTACTCTTTTACCTGAACCTGTTCTTTGTAGTTTTCCTTTTCTGGGGCTTTTCACTAGATGAAGCAAGTAATTTTTCCACGGAAACATTTGTCGAAAGTATTAAGGATGGCACATCCATTTTTGTTTTCGGATTTCTGATTATCCCACTATTACTGTTTCGATGGTTTGCCATCAAAGAATATAAAAAAAAGTCAAATGGGAATAAACCTTAACCATGCAAATAATTAAAGAACTATGAAAGCATCAAGCATTTTAAATCACGAAAGTACTTTTCAGTCCAACGGATTGGATAGTTTCGGAAAGAAGTTTATTTTAACTGAGGGTACATTCCCCATAAAAGACACCCCGGAAACCATCAAAATAATGGATTGTGCCAGGGACAATGGAGACAAATCCTTCTTTTACCAGGAAGTGACTGCCAAAAAGAAGATCGTCCTGCATTATACAATGGGCTATCTTAAAGGAGACATTGGTACCTTAACACAGCAACATGTTTCCGTTCCTTTTGTAATCGGACGAAATGGAGTAATCTACAACCTATTTGCTTCAAAATACTGGAGTTACCATTTAGGGCCGGGAGCCAGGGGAGGCAATACACCCATGAGCAGGGAAAGTATTGGAATTGAGATATCAAACATCGGCCCATTAAAAATGATAGGCAATAATCTGGTAACCACTTATTCCGATTCGGATATTTACTGCACACTGGATGAAAAGCAGTATTATACCAAATTGACGACCAAGTACCGTGGTTATGAGTTTTATGCTACCTATACCAATGCCCAATACGAAGCCATCAACCAATTGATCAAATTCCTTTGTGCCAAATATAACATCCCCAAAAATTTCCTGAACGAACCTGAACGATACGAAATCATGACTGATGAAGGATTTACAAACTTTACCGGAATTGCAAGTCATGTTAATTGCCGGAATGACAAAACTGACATTGGACCTGCATTTGAATGGAATAAAATCATTAAATAACAACGATCATGGCAAAAATTACAAAAAGTTCAAACAACTGCGCCGGGCTTGTAAAGCACTTCGA
>CAMDGL010000095.1 GCA_945897845.1 Chitinophaga pinensis
ATTCCACCACCAGGCTCAATTGAAACTTTTTTAAAGTTTTCGTATTCAAGTAATTCTCTTGAAATGCCTTTCCCTAAAAACTTCTGAAGATTTATTATTTTTTCAATTCCATCTTTGAACCTGATCCATATCTGGTAATTATCTAATACTTTAATGTCAACAATCTCATTCATAAATCTGGATATTTCTGGCATATCTTATAGGATTGATTAATTAATACAGGGAACATAGAGAAAATAAAACTCCGCTCTGGCTTTTTGGTTTTTTGTATTGAAAAAGTTTTGATTGATTTCATCGATACTCTTGTAGTGCTTTCTTATACATTTCCTTGATTTCATCTACCAGACTTTGAGGCTGAATAACTTTTACATCGGCTCCGTGCGACATCAATTCCATAACAAAGTCAAAGGTGACCGCCAATTTTAGCTTGATCAATATTTCTTTATCGCTGTCGGCAAGTACCTGCTGTGAATTGTGAAGGGGCAATGACTTGATATACTTTCCTTTATTGGGCGAAAACGAAAGAACTACCTCTTCTACCTGTAGTCCTTCAGAGCTGATTATTCCAAAACAATCTCTGAAAAAATCATTGACATCAAAAGCTTGATTTCGCACGAATGTTTGTTTGCCAATTTCCAGGTTACGCAACCGGTCAAGTGCGAAAATCCTGATTTGGTTTTTACTGACATCATTTCCAATTAAGTACCAGCGATTGTGAAATTCCTTTAAAGCAAAAGGTTCCATTAAACGGTTTGTAACTTCGTCCTCCCAGAACTTCTGGTAAATAAACGAAATCCGGAACCGGTTCTTTATAGCATGGAGCAGCCCGTATAGGTTTTCGGTACCCAATGATCTTCGGTTTTCAAAATGAATAAAATCAGAAAGCCGGTCGGATAACCTCAGTGCATTAAACGTATCATAAGCCTCCATAATCCTATCATAAGCCTCATGATGCTGTTCTGTATCAATGTAATATACTTTAAGGGAGCGGTCATACTGGATGTCAATATCATATATAGAACGAATGTCGTTTAAATCGCGTTGAAACGTCCGCACTGTGGTGTTTAAATTATATTCCTGCAACTCAGATTCTCTTTTCAAAAAGTCTGAAATCTCCTGAAAAGTAGCGGGTTGTTTTCTGATTTTCTTTATGATCAGGTTATATCGGCCAATGGATTCTCGTTTTGACATGACCAGTACTTTTTAAATTTTATTTTCAGGATTAATAAAAACATCATTTGGACTTATGAAAAAACCTGTTTCTGGCTGAGTAAGGCGTGAATAAATCGTTTTGTCATTCTTTGCAGTTCCAGTGTGAAAATAAACCAAAATATTTTCGTCAGAATAGAACATTGATTTTTCTACCTTGAAATATTTCTGGAACCGGATATGTTTCATAAAGTTCTTTGTAAGTTTAAATCGATTGACACAAGATTCATAATCTTGCCCCCTGACTGTATCTAAACCTTCAGCATTGATAATCGCCAATCTTTCTTCATTATAGAATTCAAAATCCACCAATTTGAACCGTGCATAAGTTTCCTTCTTCATATACTTGCAGATTCTTTCTAATCTGGCCATATCAATTTGATCTGCTTCCAGTAGCGGGTTCAAAGCGTCCACTAATATTTCCAACCTATGCATAAGTATATATTCCACGCATGACATAACGACTTAATTTAATGTGTATTGAATTACTTTCTGTCTGAATAAGGATCCATATATTTTTTTGTTGGATATACGTGATTAAGATAATGAACCAAAAATACCTAGACAATGCGACAATACGTGTCGTTCAAAAATAATATTAAAAAAAACCGTAGAAAAAGATGGGTACCTTTTCAACGGTTTAAAGGGGGAATTCAAAATTTAAGAAATAATTGAATATTTCATAATTGAGAATCTAATATCATTTTAATTTGCCATTTTAAACGTTCTAAAGAACCTAAATCTAATGCTCTTTGACCAGAAAGCATACCACTAAAAATGATAGGTGTTTCCTTTTCTCCTATTCTTATTGTATAAGTTCCAATTTTCGTATTAAAATCTTTCTCAAAATCCAAATTGTGGCCTATCCATATTTTTTCCCCATCGAAATAAGGTGAATGTTTTTGCTTTTTCTTACCGAAAAATTCAGATGCTAATGAATTTGAAACAACAATTATCTTGGGACTTATCTTATTTATAATTTCATTGGTAATGTCTAACTGCGCTTGAAGAAAATCAATATGTTTATAACTTAATTCTTCTATGATTTCTTGGTTCGTTTCACGTAAAAAAAATAAGTCTAAATGTGTCCATTCTGAATTATTGCAATAATTTGCAATACTTTTAAACTTCTCAAAATAGGGAATATCTTTTATGTCATCTGAAATCAATGGATAAAATCCAATCTCGTTATCAATTATCTCGTGTTTTCTGCTTTTAGAATAAGCAGGATTAACACCTATAAAAAGAATGGTATTTTTTTTAACTATTTTCGGCAAGAGTGGGGATTTTCGATATTCACATGCAATGTCATTTAAAACCGGAATGTCTTTGAATTTATTCCATATTTCCAATACTCTATCCTTATAATCTTCCTCTAAATCTAAAGTGTTCATAATAATCAGTTTTTAATTTATCAGCTTTTAAAGTCCTAATTTATTTTTGCTGTAAGCAACATAGTCAAAAATCATCGTGTGCAGTCCAACTTGTTTTACATCTAATTGATCGTAATAATTACGAGAATCTGCATATGGCAAACTTAACATTTTATTAAGTAGGATATCGCATTCTTTGGTATTTTTTTTCCAAGCCTCGACCTCATTCGTCTGGATTAATCGAGATTTGTATAACTTAATATAATTTGATAATTCTAAAGCCAATTCAGAAGCTAACTTATTGTATTCAATGTATTTAATGACTGAAGCTTGCATCGTTTTAATACAAGTTGGATCATTCCCAATTAAGGCATCAGAAATATCAGATGTTAATACACATTGCGACCCATTATAGCTCAGGATTATTTTATCGTCGATTACTTGTCTTTTAATCTTAAGATGATCTATTGCGGCATACAAATCAACCAAATATGAATTCATACACCATCTTTTTAGGATGTCTCCCGTAGTGTAAAACCTTTTACCTGTTTCAATATTTTTGATGATGTAGTTTTGTTGGTTACACATCACAGCCATTCTTCTAGCATCAAGTTCATTAACATAGCTATATAAAGTATCTCTCAAAATCAACTCATTGGCTAAAAAATGTTGATAATCTTTAGACATAATGGCATACCCTTCTTCCTTTACAAATCGACCCTTAATTTCCTTGCCAATGCTCGTGCTATCAACTTTTAAAATAGACCTAATTATCAAACCTGTTGGCATATTTACTCTCTTGGTTTTCTTGATATGCATTAATTCATTTGTTTCTGCATCAATTTTCTTTGACAGGTTTCCAATTTTGCTCTCAAGGAAACTTCCTTTATACAAAATATCATTTATTTGTCCTTGTTGTTTCCCTACATAATTCCCCATGAGAAAAAGTGATCTGCCTCCGCTTTTCCTAATCACATCTTCCTTGTTTCGGTATAAATCAATTTTATGACTTGTTTTATCAAGACTTTCCTGTGCTTTTTTAAGATATTGCCATTTAAACATTAGTGAAGGTTCCGGATCTTCAATAAATTCTTGAAGATAAGCTTTCGCATTTACCAATTCCTGAACATCTTCATCAAATGTTTTTAGTTCGTTTGTTAATTCTTTTTTGTCAGCAGTAAATGAATTGATCATCTGCAGTTTTTCTTCATAAATGGAATCTTTCACTTCCATAAATTCATATTTTTTGCATTTAGTACGCACTGTTTCAATAGGGAAGACCTCAATTTCCCCTATGTTGAAAGGAGAATTTGATGTTTTGCTTTTCAAACTATCAACAATTTGAAATACATCATTTTGGGCAAATACTGTCGTGTTTAACAGACAAGTAAAGGCTAAAATCGCGAATGTTCTAATTTTCATTTTTCTCATATTTTAGATTAAATAAAGCTGCCGCACCATATAAGTTTGTGGGTATTTGGCTTTTCTAAGACTGGATCTATCACATTATGATTCACCTCAAATTTTCCCTTGTGTGGTGTGCCGCAGAATTTACCTAAAGTACTATTGGGAAATTTCAGGAGTGACAACGGAACTCCTGACAGCATTAAAATATTGAGAATTTTCATACGGTTATTTACACAGTTTCGGCCAAAAGTAGATTCGTAGCCGGACAAACCGTGTCGTATGAAATAATTTTCTTAGCGGATTTACAATAGTTCTCCCACCAAAACCAATTTTTCTCCTTCGCCTGATAAACCAGTAAGTTTTACGACGTGGATGGTATTTTTCTGAATGTCTTTGGCCGGAAATTCAACCGGAACATACAAATCACCATAACCGGAAGCTTTTGTTTTGGTCGCTTTTTCAACCAGAATATTCTGGGTTTTCCCAATTAAGCTTTGATAGTAACGGAGTTTATTTTCTTCTGAAAGTTCCCTGATTTGCGCTGACCGTGCAGTTTTTATCTTCTCCGGAATGTGATTTTCCATGCGTTCGGCTCGTGTACCTTTCCTTACAGAATATTTAAAGGTATGCACATGGCTGAAGTTGAATTCACCAACGGCGTCAAGTGTTTGCTGAAATTCCTCTTCAGTTTCGCCCGGAAATCCAACAATGATATCGGTAGTGAAATTAAATTCAGGATAAACAGACCGGAATTGATTGATTGTTTTGCGGAATTGCTCCACGTCGTACATCCGTCGCATTCGGAGCAATGTTTTTTCGGAACCGCTTTGCAGGCACAAATGCAGGTGTGGCATTAGTTTCGGATGACTGAAAAGTTCCATAAACCGGTCGCCAAAACCATCGGGTTCGAGCGACGAAATGCGCACCCGGAAATCGCCCGGAACTTCCAGTACCTGAGCCAGTAAATCTTCGAACCGCGCTTCTCCATCTTCATAACGGCCAATGTTGACTCCGGTAATCACAATTTCTTTGAATCCGTTTTCGATGGTTTTGCGCACACTTTCCAGCACATCGGCAACCGGTCGCGATACTGCCCGACCGCG
Organism: Chitinophaga pinensis; assembly: GCA_945897845.1. Taxonomy (GTDB): domain Bacteria; phylum Bacteroidota; class Bacteroidia; order Bacteroidales; family Prolixibacteraceae; genus Aquipluma. The sequence continues at coordinate 5,093 of CAMDGL010000095.1, forward strand.
CACCATCGGAATAATACAGAAGGTACAGAAATTGTCGCAGCCATCCTGAACTTTTACGGCACTGCGGGTATGAAGGCTTTTGCGAACAGGTTCGTAACGAAACACATCCTGCGGCAATTGTTCGGGATGAAGTATTTCTCCTGAAAAATGGGCATCCACCAATGAAAGAATCGAGCTCTTCCGGTTGTTTTCTACTACAAAAGTGATATTGTCCTGACTTTCGAGTTTTTCCTTGAAATTGTTGGCCATGCAGCCGGTTACAACCACCACTGCATCCTTGTTTTTGCGGGCAGCCTGACTGATAACCGTTCTCGATTTCTGGTCGCTTTGGTTGGTTATTGTACAGGTATTAATCACTACAACGTCAGGAGATTGGTCGAAGTTGACCAATTTGTAGCCAGCCTCGTCAAAATCTGTTACCAGCGCATCCGTTTCGTATTGGTTGAGCCTGCAGCCAAGGGTTTTGAAGGCTACTTTCAAGCCCAAAGCCTCCCCCGACCCCTCCGAAGGAGGAGGGAATGAAAGATTCTCACTGTTATTAATATTTCCCATATTATCTTTTACAATCTACTATTCAAAACAATCTGGAACAATGAGCTTATGGTATTTTTTTGCTTAATCAAGTTTATTTTGTTCTGGCTCCCATAATTTTGTCGTATTCCTCGTTATTCGCTTCCAAAAACTCAATTTTATTTTTGCTCTTTAGGTCCCGGTTTTGCCTGATTGCGGTTTCCCTGAGGCCTTCTGCGTTGTTTGTTGTTCTTTTTAACCACACTTGGTTTGTTAAAGAATTTCTGATCCAACTCACCCACATTCATCATGTTTTCCTTCTTCGCTTCGGGTTCGTTGTAGCCTTCAAACGAAGGTTTCTGCCCGCGCTTGTTCATGTTCAGGAATTTCTTTACGTCTTCCAGATCAAGAATAAAAACGCGCCCTCCATCCGATTGGGAATAACTGTACCAGACTTTTTTCTGAAGAATATCTGTTTTAAAATGTCGGGCCAGACCTTTGTCCGTTTCAATGGCCAGCAGTTCGTGTGGAAAATCTTCTAAAGCTTCCAAATAATGGTCGAGTTCGTAAGTGAGGCAGCATTTGAGTTTACCACATCGACCGGCCATTTTTTCGGCATTGGGCGATAAACCCTGTTTAATAGCGGCATCCGAAGTCACGCTTGTAAAGTCGGTTCGCCAGGTTGAGCAGCACAGGGCACGTCCGCATGATCCGATTCCGCCAATGCGGCCGGCTTCCTGACGCACGCCAATCTGCTTCATTTCTATTTTGATGCTGAATTCCCGTGCATATTGTTTGATCAGTTCACGGAAATCAACACGGTCGTCGGCAATGTAAAAGAAAATAGCCTTGTTGTTATCGCCCCGAAACTCCACGTCGCCGATTTTCATGTTCAGCTCCAGTTCATTGGCGATCTGGCGCGCACGGATCATCACTTTGTTTTCGCGCGCTTTGGCTTCTTCCCATTTTATCACATCGGCAGGAGTGGCTTTACGGTAAATCTTGTGCCATTCGTAACGTTCCGGTTTTTTTACTTTGCGTTTAAACTGAAGTTCAGCCAGTTTTCCGGTAAGCGAAACCGCACCGATGTCGTGGCCAGGCGAACACGACACAACTACCAGCTCGTCGCGTTTTAATTGTATTCCTTCTTCGTTCCTGAAAAACTCTTTCCTCGTTCCTTTGAACCGGATTTCTACAATGTTGGATTCGTTGGTGGTGTCGGGTATATCGTTGAGCCAGTCGTAAGTGCCAAGCATGGCTGGACGGTCTAAATCAGTATTTGTGTTGCATCCGCTGCATCCCATATCTCTCTTTTTTATAAACAAACGGCAATATTATCAATTTTTGGCCGGATTTGCTATTTTTATTCGTTCTAAATAACGAGTTGCGATTTGTGGCCATTATTCCTTCGTTAAACAATAGGTCTTTCATTTACCATCGTTTTTTGTTTGGCCCTTCTAATTTTCGACCTTCAGGATAAGCGCAAAACAGCTATCTTTAGAACCAAAATATTCTGTTATGCAAATGCGTTTTTTTCTACTGTTTTTCCTTTCATTCCTGATCTTTCAATCCAAAGTTCATTCGCAATCGCTGAGTCCGGAGGCGACTTTCAGCATACTGACCTGCAATCCGGGAACAGATGTTTATTCGATGTACGGGCACACTGCCATCCGGGTGAATGATCCGTCAACCGGACTTGATGCGGTTTTCAATTACGGAGTTTTCAGTTTCGAATCTCCCAATTTTATTTACCGTTTTGCCAAAGGACAAACCGACTATCTGATGGTTAGTCAAAAATTCAGGAGTTTTATTCCTGAATATGAAGAAGATAAACGCAGTGTTTATGAGCAGGTGCTCAATCTTTCGCAGGAAGGAAAAACGAAATTGTTTGAGGCGCTGATTGAGAATGCCAAACCTGAAAACCGCGAATACCGCTACAATTTTTTTATGGACAATTGTGCGACACGTATTCGGGATATGATTGAACAAAATGCCGGTGAAACCGTTCGTTTTACTGACGATCATCCAACAAAAACATACCGCGACCTGATCAAGGAATTTCATCATTCATTTCGCTGGATTGATTTGGGTATTGATTTACTTGTAGGGAAAAAGGCTGATGAATCGGTTTCTGCTTATGGGCAAATGTTTTTGCCTGAATACCTGCAGGCCCAATTTGCCACTGCGGAAATAACCATCGACGGAAAGGCGCAACCTTTGGTACTTGAAACCCGCACGCTTGTTGAATATCCGAATACCAAACTCAATTCTGATTTGTCCTGGCCGGCAATTGTTTTTGGGTTGTTTTTTCTTCTGGTAACCGGAATTTCAGTTCGTGGGTTTCTCAGGAAAACAAAAACCGATTGGCTTGATTACTGGTTGTTTGGACTTACTGGCTTTGCCGGATTCATTATTGGCTGGTTTACCCTGTATTCGGAGCATCCGGCCATGAGTCCCAATTTCAACCTGTTGTGGGCGTTTCCGGCGAATCTGTTTTTCGCATTTATGTGGAAGTTTAAAAAATTGAGATCCAAAACCCGGTTCTATTTTTGGTTTGCCGGAGCACTTTTACTTCTTTCGTTTGTTGTTGGTCAGCAGTTCAATCCTGCGGTTTACTTTATTATTCTGACTTTGCTTGTTCGGGTTGCGGTGAATTTGATGCCGGAAAGAAAGTAACCTTTTAAACCTGCCTTTAAAACTTATCTTTGTGTTTCTTTAAAAAATTCAGAACATTGAGCACTACTTCAAAATATGCTGAAACTCCTTTGATGAAGCAGTACAATGCTGTCAAGGCTGTGCATCCTGATGCCATTTTATTGTTCCGCGTTGGCGATTTTTATGAAACGTTTGGCGAAGATGCCATTCGCGCATCGGGTATTCTGGGCATTACACTTACGCGGCGGGCAAATGGTTCGGCCAGCTTTGTAGAACTTGCCGGATTTCCTTATCATGCACTCGATACTTATCTTCCAAAACTGGTTCGATCTGGTGCCAGGGTTGCCATTTGCGAGCAGTTGGAAGATCCGAAGATGACCAAAAACATTGTCAAACGGGGCATTACAGAGTTGGTAACTCCCGGAGTTTCATACAACGACAATATTCTGGAGCACCGCGAAAATAACTTTTTGGCATCGGTCCATTTTGATAAAAAATTAGCCGGAATTGCGTTTCTGGATATTTCGACCGGCGAATTCCTGACTGCTGAAGGTTCGTTCGAATACATAGACAAACTTTTAAGTTCGTTTCAGCCAAAAGAAGTACTGTTTCAGAAAGGGAAAGGAGCTGATTTTACTGCTTTGTTTGGGGGGAAATACTATACTTTTTCGCAGGACGACTGGGTTTATACCGAAGAAGCTGCCAACGACCGACTGATGCGGCATTTCGAAACCAAATCGCTCAAAGGTTTTGGTGTTCATGAACTGAATTACGGGATCATCGCTTCCGGAGCAATTTTGCATTACCTCGATCTGACGCAGCATCACCAGACGAAACACATTGTCAGTTTATCGCGCATCGAAGAAGACAAATACGTTTGGCTCGACCGTTTTACGATCCGCAACCTGGAACTTTTTAACTCGATCAACGAAGGCGCAAAAACACTGGTTCAGGTGATTGATAAAACGATTTCGCCGATGGGCGCCCGATTGCTGAAACGCTGGATTGCCCTTCCGCTGAAGGAAATTGCAGCTATCAACAATCGCCTCAATGTGGTGGAATATCTGGTGAAAGATGAAAGTCTGAAGGAAAACCTTGAAGAACACATTCGTCAGGTGGGTGATTTGGAACGTATTATCTCAAAGGTCGCTGTTGTGCGCATTAATCCGCGCGAAGTGATGCAGTTGAAACATGCACTTCAGGCTATTGCGCCAATCAAAGAAATTTGCAGCCAAACCGACAGCCCCAATCTGAAACGTTTTGCGGAACAGCTCAATCCCTGTGAATCTATTCGTCAGCGAATCGAAAATGAAATTCATCCTGATCCGCCAACTTTGGTCAACAAGGGAAGTGTAATTGCCGCGGGGGTCTCTCCTGAATTGGATGAATTGAGAATGCTGGCCTTTTCAGGAAAAGACTATCTCGCAAAAATGCAGGAGCGTGAATCAGAACGAACCGGAATCACCAGCCTGAAAATCGCGTTCAACAACGTTTTCGGATATTACATCGAAGTCAGGAATACACATAAAGACAAGGTTCCGCCGGAGTGGATCCGCAAGCAAACACTGGTTGGCGCAGAGCGTTACATCACCGAAGAACTGAAAGAATACGAATCTAAAATTCTGGGCGCCGAAGAAAAAATTCTGGCCATTGAAGTTCGGTTGTTCAATGAACTGGTGGTTGCATTGGCTGAATACATTCAGGCAATACAATTGAATGCCGCGATAGTCGGGCAGTTGGATTGCCTGTTGTCGTTTGCCACCACTGCCGTCGGGTACAGGTATTCCCGTCCCGAAATAAACGAATCGAAAGACATCTTCATCACCGGTGGTCGCCATCCGGTGATCGAACACCAGTTGCCGATGGGCGAATCGTACATCTCGAACAATGTGACCCTGAATCAGGACGATCAGCAGGTGATCATTATTACCGGACCCAACATGGCAGGTAAGTCTGCTTTGCTGCGTCAAACAGCCTTGATTGTGCTGATGGCGCAGATCGGCAGTTTTGTTCCGGCTGAAGCTGCACAGATTGGTTATGTCGATAAAATATTCACCAGGGTTGGGGCGTCCGACAATATTTCGCTGGGTGAATCGACTTTTATGGTGGAAATGAACGAAGCGGCCAGCATCCTGAACAATCTTTCGGACCGAAGTCTGATTTTACTGGACGAATTGGGACGCGGAACATCCACCTACGACGGCATTTCGATTGCATGGTCGATCGTTGAATACATTCACGAACATCCGAAAGCGAAAGCGAAAACCATGTTTGCCACCCATTATCACGAGTTGAACGAAATGGAAAAATCGTTTGGCAGGGTGAAAAACTTCAATGTAACCGTAAAAGAAGTTGGCAACAAAGTCATATTCCTCCGGAAGCTGATGCCGGGCGGAAGCAACCATAGTTTTGGGATTCACGTGGCAAGAATGGCCGGAATGCCGCCTTCTGTTGTTCACCGTGCCGACGAAATTCTGCTTCAACTGGAAGATACACACCGAAAAGAAGGATTATCGAAGCCATTGGCAGGCATGGCAGAGAAGCGGGAAGGCTTTCAGATGAGTTTTTTCCAACTCGACGATCCGGTGCTAAAACAAATTCGAGACGAGATTAAGAATCTGGACATCAACCAGCTTACGCCGCTCGAAGCCCTGAATAAACTGAACGATATCAAGAAAATTACCGGACTGGATCGGCCCTTCAAAAAATAATACACCGAAACTCTCAATTTTAATAGAAAATAAAAAAGCACCCCTTTTCGGAAGTGCTTTTTTTTGAGCGAGAAACGAGACTCGAACTCGCGACCCCGACCTTGGCAAGGTCGTGCTCTACCAACTGAGCTATTCTCGCAATAAATTTTTGAACTTGATTTTTTAAAAGTACCCGGAGCGGGACTTGAACCCGCACAACCAATGGTCACAAGATTTTAAGTCTTGCGTGTCTACCGATTCCACCATCCGGGCCTCCTTAAAAAGAGCGAGAAACGAGACTCGAACTCGCGACCCCGACCTTGGCAAGGTCGTGCTCTACCAACTGAGCTATTCTCGCAATATTTTGGATTGAACATACTGTTTAGTGCTTTTGAAAACAGCGTTGCAAATATAGAACTATTTTTTCTTTCTCCAAAAAGAGACAAAAATTTAATAAGATTTCTTCAAAATCTTTTTTTTGACCTTG
>CAMDGL010000096.1 GCA_945897845.1 Chitinophaga pinensis
GAAAAAAAGCAATTGCTCGATAAACTTTCGACTACAAAAGGGATGGTTCAGGCTGGCGAGCGGATTATTTTCCAGGGTGATTTGGTCGGTCAGGAAAAATACATGATTTTGGAGTCGCTCAAAAAGGCCTACGAAACAAAAAGAGGCGACAACATCGAATATTTTTTGGTCATTGCAGGTCGCCTGCTGATTATTTCAATTTTTATTGTGATGATGTTTCTCTATTTGCTTTTTTACCGCCGCGACATATTTGATCACAAGAGAAAATTCACCTTCATTTTCATGATGATTGTTTTAATGGTTTTCATGGCCGGGTTTGCTTCAAGCGTAAAAGCAATTAATATTTACATGGTTCCGATGGCAATATTGCCCATTCTTGTAAGGATATTCTTCGATTCGAGAACTGCCATTTTTTCCCTCATGATTACGACCCTGCTCATTGGTTATTTTGCACCAAACAGTTACGAATATATTATACTTCAGATGGTTGCAGGAGTAATTGCTGTGTTTAGCCTGAATAAATTGCACAAGCGTTCGCACATTGTTTTTTCGGCGCTTTGGGTATTTCTGACCTATTCAATTGTGTATCTCGCCATGGCCATGGTTCAGGAAGGTAGTCTGGATACCATCAACTGGGTGGCTCTTGAATGGTTTGGTGTAAGCAGTATTTTCATTTTCATCTCCTATCCGCTTATTTATATTTTCGAGAAGATCTTCGGATTTGTGTCGGATGTTACCCTGATAGAACTTTCTGATACCAATCAGCCTCTGCTTCGGAAGCTTGCCGAAGAGGCACCCGGTACTTTCCAGCACTCAATTCAAATTGCCAATCTGGCGGAAGCGGTTATTCACCGGATTGGCGGAAATCCATTTCTGATAAGGGCTGGTGCGCTGTATCATGACATTGGCAAAACCTTCGATCCTGAATTTTTTATCGAAAACCAAGCGGTTGGTATGAATCCGCACGACCAGATTGATCACCTGAAAAGTTCAGGAATTATTATCGACCATGTTGCGAACGGCGTAAAACTGGCACGTAAATATGGATTGCCCGAGATATTGATTTCGTTTATCGAAACACACCACGGAACCACCCAGACCGACTATTTTTATAAAATGTATCAAATTGAAAATCCGGAAGAAAAAGTTGACCCGAAAATATTTACTTACCCCGGACCATTGCCGCAAAACAAAGAAACAGCCGTTTTAATGCTGATCGATGGAATTGAAGCTGCAACCCGCAGCCTGAAAGAGAAATCGGTTGACAATATCCGTGATTTGATAGAAAAAATGGTGGAAATAAAAATCAGATCGAACCAACTGGTCAACGCCGACCTGACTTTCCGCGAAATAAGTATCCTCAAGGCCACTTTGCTCGAAAAACTGGTCAATATTTATCATGTTCGGATCGAGTACCCGAAATAAGTTTCAAGGTCAAAGGTCAAAGTTGCGGGTGCGAAGATTTTCTATTTGGATATTGGATATTGATTATTCAATATTGGATTTTATTTTTTGTTATTTGTTCGTTGTCAGTTGTTTTATTTTGATTATCAGTAAGTTCAAAATTGCAAATGAATGGTTAAATTGTAAATAGTTAAATTGTAAATAAATTTTATGTCATCACATTTTTACACCGGCATTTCGAAATATTACCGGCATATCTTCCCTGCTAATCCTGAACAGGTGAGGTTTTTAAGCAAAGTTTTGCCTTATAACGGAGCTAAAGTTCTGGATGTTGGTTGTGCCATTGGCGATTTGTCGTTTGCTTTAACTCGTTTTGGTTTCCCGATCTGGGCATTCGATTTCGATGCCGAAATGATTGAAATGGCTCAAAATGAAAAACCGGAAAACACGATGTTCCCGGTTTTCGAACAATTGGACATGCGTCTGATGGGCGGGCATTATCCCGAATCGTTTTTTGACACTGTTATTTGCTTCGGAAATACACTCGTCCATTTGTTAAACGATGACGATATCCGTCAATTTTTGCATGGCGCATACAAAGTTCTTGCTCCTGAAGGAAAGCTCACCATCCAAATTCTAAACTATCAGCATATTCTTGACAATCATATCAAATCACTTCCATTAATCGACAATGAGCACATCTCGTTCGAGCGCTATTATGTGTTTGAAGATGACACTGATCTGATTGATTTCAATACCAAACTGACTGTAAAATCAACCGGTCAGGAAATTGTAAATTCGGTTAAACTTTATGCAATCCGGCAAAATCGACTTCAGGAATTGTTGGAAGAAGCAGGGTTCGGATCGTTTGAATTCTATGGAAATTTCAAAGCTGAACCTTTGACTAACAATAGTTTGCCGCTGATAGTTACCTGTCAGAAATAAAACAAATAACAAATAACCAATATTGAATATCCAATATCCAATATCCAATATCCAATATCCAATATCGAATAAGAAATAAGAAACAAGAAAGTTCTGAATCTACTTGAAACTGTCCAGCAGAGGGAACGTACTTGGAACTTGGAACCTTAAACTTGAAACTTTCGCCCATGAGCACTACCTATCTTCTCCTGACCGTTGTTTTTGCAGTCGCATTTTTACTTTTTCTGGTACTGAAATTAAAACTCAATGCTTTTATTGCGCTTCTGATAACCAGCATGTTTGTGGGTGTTGCAACAGGAATGCCACTCGCAGGAATTATTGAAAGCATCCAGAAGGGGATGGGCGGAACATTGGGTTTTGTGGCAACAGTAGTTGGTTTGGGCGCCATTTTCGGCCAGATGCTCGAAAGTTCGGGTGGGGCCGAGTCGATGGCGCGTTACCTGGTGAAAAAGTTTGGTGAAAAGCGGGCTCCTTTTGCGATGGTACTGACAGGTTTTTTTGTCGGTATTCCGGTTTTTCTGGATGTTGGGTTCATCATACTTGTCCCCATTGTTTATGCCCTTTCGCGTGACACGAAAAAATCTGTTCTATACTACGGAATCCCATTGCTGGCAGGGCTTGCAGTCACCCATTCGTTTATTCCGCCAACTCCCGGACCGGTTGCCGTTGCCGAAATTATCAATGCCGAACTGGGTTATGTCATCCTTTGGGGATTCATTCTTGGATTGCCCATCGCTATTCTGGCAGGACCGGTTTTTGGCCGGTACATCAGTAAAAAAATAATCGTTTCTCCTCCTGAAAACGTTGACGTGATTCATCCTGAAACAAGAAAAGACCTGCCTTCGTTCGGATTGATCATCAGTATTATTGCCATTCCATTAATTTTAATACTACTCGCAACTGTAACCGATGTAATGGTAAAAAAAGAGTTTTTTCCGGTTGGTTTAATTCCTGAAATACTTGGATTTATCGGTCATCCGTTTACCGCATTGACCATTGCAACTTTAATTTCAATTTATTTTCTCGGAATAAAAAAAGGATTCAACAAGAAGGAAATACTCGACCTGAGCACCAAAGCGCTTGGGCCTGCCGGAATCATCATCCTGATTACCGGGGCTGGCGGTGTTTTGAAACAGATTTTAGTTGACAGTGGTATCGGTAAAATGATGGCCGAATCGATTGCCGATTCATCGTTGCCACCAGTGCTGCTGGCATGGATTCTTGCGGCCATTGTCAGGGTAACCCAAGGTTCAGCAACTGTTGCTATGATAACTGCAGCTGGCATTATGGCTCCTGTTTTGGAAGTTTTTAGTTTGACGCCCACACACACCGCACTTGTTGTACTTGCCATCGCATCAGGAGCAACCCTTTTATCGCATGTTAACGACAGTGGTTTTTGGCTGGTTGGTAAATACTTCGGAATGACTGAAAAACAAACGCTCCAGTCGTGGACAGTTATGGAAACGATTATTTCGGTATTGGGACTGATACTGACTTTGACGGTAAGTTCACTGCTGTAATATTAATGGCTCTATAACGTATTTTACGGGAAAAATAAAGCAATCTTTTTAGGTGCAGAGCACTGTTGATATTTGTAGTTTATAAGTTAGGGGTGCAGTGCACCGATTTTGATAATGAATGATCAAACAGACAATTTACAAGAACGAAGTGCAAGCATTTGAAGGATCACACCACATTCTTGTGGGGACGCAAAGCAAGTCAACAATAAATTAGAAAAAACCTTACTTTTCTATTGATACCTTAGTAACCTGTAATAATCCCCAGAGTCTAACCTTATCTACCTTCTAATTTGCCTGATAAAACTTCAGGAAGTGGTCGTATTCTTGAGCAAAACTCACTCTTTTATGATGTTCCGGCTGGTTTAAAATGTATTTACAAACATTGTCAATGCCTGACTTGGAAACAGAAAAAGCTGCTGCTCCCGATCCATCGGGATTGCCAACTGAAGCTACCGGCTACAAGTTTATTTTCATTGATGAATTTTTCTGAACTATCGGAAATAATCGTTGCCAGTTCGACCTCTGAAAGAGTTGGTGCTCTTGACACAAGAATGTGCATGTGTTCAGGGTTGGCATAAATGGCATAGAGTTTTGATGAATTATTTTTGACAATGCCGGTAATGTATTTTTCAATCCTGATGCGGCTTTTCTCTGGGATTACCGGTTGCCGTTTTAAGGTGATGAAAACAAAATGGGTGTACAGGTTATTAAATTCTATTTTCATAAGGTAAATAAGGTTAAGATTTCGGGGTTGATCTAAGTTACTAAGGTTTTTTTGAAAAGTAAGGTTTTTCAAAAAAAATATCCCTGAATTGTGGTTTTGAAAAACGCTTGCCCACAAAAAAATCATGTGTCTCTAATCTGCCAACCGGAAAATGGTTGAATGATGAATACAAAATAAAAGCGCGTTAGCGGAGACACAATTTCTGGTTTTAAAACAAAAACGGCTGTCTCCATCGGAAACAGCCGTTTTAAGTTTAATAATCCGGAGATTATTTGTAATTGTTTGGATTTTCGTCCTGCCATTCGTTTATACCGTCACGAAGACGGTTACGGAATGTGAGGGTATCCTGTGCATAACAAGTATTTCCTGCCGCATTTACATACTTGTATTTCAGGTAAATTTTACGGTTCTGTAAAAGTTTAGCCTGATTGAAGGTACAATCGCCGTCAGGTAAAATCTGCACACTGGCTCCCGGCAAACTACTTACGGTAATTTTACCTCCGCTCAGGGTAAGTTTCATTTCCTGTTTGGTTGGATTGGTAACATCGGCATACCCGTTTGATGTAAGTGCCAAAGGTTCTACAGTTGTTAAGGTCCATGCTTTACTGGTTGGCGCATTTATTGCCGTATAGTAAGCAATGGTATCCTTCATGGCGCCACTGGCATCTTTCACATAAGTTATACCACCATGCCAGTAATTTCCGAAAAGCATATTTTCGTATTTCAGGCCTATGATTGCATAGCTTTTTGCTTTTAAAACCGAATCAGCATCAGCACTGGTAATGCGCAAGGGTAGGGCATAAGTGGCTACCAGCGTAGACAGATCAGCCAGAAATTTGGCAGAATCGGCCTTCAGGCTAACGGTACCTGAATGCTGGCCTGCTTTAATTACAAACTTACCGGCGTCGCTTAACTGGTAATAGTTGGCTGGCATCAGTTTCAGCTCGGCTACCGGATTGACTGCAATTTTAATATAGTTAGCCGCAGATTTCATCGAGGCCAGTGTTTGCGCATTAATCAGCGAATTATCAATCTGATAATTAACAACACGGTCTTTCACGTTATCGCTTACTCCGCCAAGTGCAACTCCAAACTGGATTTTCATGCCTTCGCCAACAACCAGAGTCCTTACATCAAGCTGATAAGGAAAATAAACCCCATCATAGACATAGTCTTTAACGTAATCGTCGTAACATGCATTAAGCAATACCGATACGAACAGAAGAATTAATATCTTTTTCATAGTTTTTCTTTTTAAAGGGTTTATTTCCAGGCATCCCAGCCTTCGTTCTGCACCAGTTTATCCATCCGAAGCATTTCGTCGTATGGGATCGGAAGGAAATGTGAAGAAAACTGACGGGCTTCAACTTCAACATTGAGGTTGTATGTAAAAGTACCATCAGCGTTTTTAATAATTTGAGCTCCGCGAACTGGTTTATTTAACTCAGCAAGTGGTGTAGCCCAGCGCCGAAGGTCATAAAACCGGAATCCTTCGAAACATGTTTCAATCCGTCGTTCATTCTTCACAAACTGATCAAAAGTGGTTTCACCTGCAGCCGAAACTTCGTCCAGATAGGGATCGGTAGCCAAACCTGCAGCTCCATCATAACTTTTCCGGGTGCGAAGATACTTAATTGCATCTTTGGCTGAAAGTCCAAATTTAGCCACATCAGTTGGTCCAACCACATGATTGGCAGCTTCAGCAAAATTAAGACACATGTGCGCCCAGCGGATGTAAAATTTGGCGTGTGGCTGGCGGTTTGGCGAAGCATCTTTCCAGTTCAAGCCCATCCAAACCATCTTCTTGATGTGGTAATTGGTGCGGCTGTTGGTTGAGGCAGCAAGTGCCTGATCTTTTCCACCTTCCCAGTTTTCGAAGGTGTACATCACTTCAGTTTTACCCGAACGAATTGCTTTTGCATCGTTATGGAAGATCACACTGTAAAAGCGCGGGTCGCGGTCTTTGTAAGGATTGGCTGGATTGTAGAGACTTTTAGGGTCAGTAATCGGATATCCGTTTTTCATCGGGAAAGCATCCACTAAATCCTGAGATGCCCCCATGGAGCCTGTTCCCTGGAAACCTCCGGGATAGAACATGCGTTCCATCGCATCGTTTCCGTTATTGTACCTCGACGCAAAAACAATTCCGGGGAAGTTCGGATCAAACCAGTTGACCCCGTTCGCAGGTACAAAACCTTTGGTTACGTTATCAACTGTCAGTTTGAAATCAATGACTTCCTTGGCATATTTTGCGGCCATTTCCCAGCGTGATTTGTCGTTGCCTGCATTAAACAACGGACTTGCCCACGTCAGGTAAACATTCGATTTGATGGCGCGGGTGGTAATTCCATCCATGCGGCCCCAGTATTTGGCGCCGGCATAAACCCTGTCTCCCGCATTTGGCACCAGAAAATCGCGGTGTGCAATGGGCAGATATTTGTATGCTGAATCGCAATCGGCCAAAATTTGCTTAACACAATCATCATAGGTATTCCGGGGCAGGTTGGTAGCTTCGGTAACGCTCAAGGGTTCGAGCACTATCGGATAACCAAGCATTTGTCCATCCAGTCCTTTTCCGCCGAAACGTTGCAAAAGGTCCCACTGAAACCATGCACGCAATGCGAAAGCTTCGCCCTGCAAACGGTTTTTTACCAGTGTATTCCAATCGTTGTTCACAATAAACCGGGTGTTGTAACCCCTGCGGTCTTTCAGGAAAGTATTAACGGAGTTAATGGCCCGGTAATCGTAATCCCAGTAAGTACGGAACGGATCCTGACTGGTAGTTATCGCACCCACTGCCAAACGGCGAAGGTTGTCGGTTGTACTGGTACGCACAGCGTTATCGGTGGCACAATCGAGGTAGGCCCCATTGTTGTTGTTGTAACCACGGCCATCGTTATTGTCCATGTAATCGTAACATTGCCCAACCAAACCCTGCACTATATCCTGATATTTCCAGATTTCTTCGCTTGAAATATCCCCGTTGGGGTAAGGTTCAAGATAGTCTTTGCAGGAGGCCAGAAAAACGAGCAATGTACCCAATAGTAATATATTCTTTTTATTCATAGTCGTCATGGTTTAAAAAGTTAATTTAAGACCGGCGGTGTATGTCTGAAACAATGGATAGTTTTCCACTCCGGAATTAATAGACTCGGGATCAATATCTTTGATCTTCGAAATGGTCAGTAGGTTCGAGCCGTGTACAAAAATACGGCAGGCACGAACAGCAGGTAAATTCATTTTACTAACCGGCACATTGTAAGCCAGTTCAATATTTTGAATTTTAAAATAACCGCCTTTTCTCAACCAGAAATCAGATCCTATAAAGTTGTTGTTCACTTTGTAATACGTCAGTTTCGGATAATCGCCTCCAATGTTGTCCTTTACGAAATTGGAGTAGGTATTGTCGCCCCATCCGTTCCAGTAATACTGGCTGGTTAAAGCCACATCGTAAAATGCCCGGCCTGTTCCAATTGCAGTAAAGTCGAAGTTTTTATAGCTCAGTTTGATGTTCAAAGCGTAAAACAAACGGGGGGTTGAATGGCCAATATTGCTTGCATCATTGTCATCTATCACTCCATCGTTGTTCATGTCTTTGTACTTGAGGTCTCCGGCATGTAACACGTCGTCATACAACTGAGGCACAACCATTGCTTCTTCATCAGTAGCAAATTTTCCCAAATAAATCTGACCCCAATATGAATCCGTTGGTGCACCAATTCTCGACTGGTGAGAATAACGGAAGTCAGCTTCATCATATTTCAGGATTTCAGAATTTTGAATGGTAGCATTTCCACCAAATGAGTATTTAAAATCGCCTGTTTTTTTTGTGTATTGCAGGCTTGTTTCCAAACCATAATAACGCATTTTATTAAAGTTGGCACGAGGTCTTGCTCCTGAGACACCTACTACGTAAGGAATCGTATTAACCAGTTGCGAAACCATTCCGTCGCGTTGGTTGTCGTAATAGTTTACTTCAAGCGACAGTTTTTCGCTAAACATTACAGCATCCAAACCCACTGAAAATTCGCGGCGTTTTTCCCATCCCAAATCAGGATTTCCGGTACGGTTGGGCGAGGTGCGGTAAACCTGGTTATCGGTACTTGAGCCAAACCACTGGTTGGTTGCATGGGGGCCAAAGGCAGAACCGGAGCTGTTATAATTAAAACGGTCGCGGTAATAGAATGGAGCAAAGAAACTCTCGTAGCCAAGGATACCACCTTCGGCACGCAATTTCAGGTAATCGATAAACTTAGCCCCTTTCATAAAACCTTCTTCAGAAATAACCCAGCTTGCACCGGCAGAAGGCGACATAAAATAGCGTGCATCTTCGCTGTAACTTGATGAGCCCGCATAATTCAGGATTCCCTGCACACTGTATTTATCATCGAAAGTGTAAATACCTGTCAGTATTCCGGTTTGCTGACGTTCAGGTTCTTCGATTCCGTTGCGGAAAATTTTCGAGATATAATAAGTAGCAGATGCCTGAACATCGTTTTTACCAAATTTCCGGTTATATTCCAAAGTTTCGTAACCAACAAAACGCTGGAAATAGAAGTCGTGCAATTTGGCCATACTTGGCTGGTCAACACTGTTGTGTTCGGTAATTTTCGAAAGCGGATAAGTTCCGTCAGCGTTGGCTACAGGAGTAACAATATAGGCGCTGTAATCTTCGGCTTTACCAATACGAAGCAGGTTGAATGCGTTGAACCCAATGTATGTTTTTGATTTTAAACCTTGAACCATTTGGCCGAGATCAAAATCCAAAGCCACGTTGAATGCTCCGGTACGGCCTGATTCTGTATAATAACCGTTGTGTACCAGGTTTCCGATAGGGTTGCTTCTGTATGCAGAACTCACGCCATACCATGGTTTATCCAAAGTAGGGTCGTTGTTTGCGTAAACCGGAAAGGCAATCGGTGGAGTTGCAGTAATCTCGTTAATTATCGTAGGAAATTCAACAATATTCAATACCGGATTGTCAGTACCTTCTGAAGTAAATTGGGGATCGAATCCGTAGTTTGGTGAACGACGGAACGACAGGCCTCCAAAGAAGTCGAACTGAACTTTTATGACATCATTAACTTTAATGTCGATATTGGCTCGTGTATTCAGCCGGTTATAATCGGCAGGGTCACCAATCTTATACAGATCGCCTTCGCCGCTGTAACCCAGATAGGTATAATACTGAACGATGTCGTTTCCACCCGATGAAGACATGTTTGCCCTGTTAAAAGCCATGCTGTTTTTGAGCATCATATCGCGGTAGTTTACACTTGGATAAACCATGTCGTACGGATCATTTTTGTCGTAAGCAGCAATGGCATCATCGCTGTACAAGGGTACCAATCCGCTGTTGGTTCTGGCCATATTGTTCAAACGGGCATAATCGCCTCCCGAAACAAATTCAGGGAAACGGTCAGCCATGCTGATACCTTTTTCAATGTTCACGTTGATTACCCGATCGTGGGCTTTTCCACGTTTTGTTTTGATCAGGATAATACCATCAGCGGCAGCAGGTCCGAACATTGCCTTGCCAACAATGTCTTTAATAACAGTCATGCTTTCAATTTCGCTTGGATCCAATGGCATTTCAGTAATTTCAGTTGGAACACCATCAATGATGTACATCATTCCGCGACCGCGGGCGCCAACTCCAACCTTTTCTGAAATACCAAAAACATTCAGCGATTCCTCTGCACTCATTCCGGGCATACCATTGTTTTCCCTGATTTCAAGACCGGGAGCAAGACCTGTCATCGCATTACGGATATCGGTTGATGGATATTTATCGAGTAAGTTGCCTTTGATAACGAAAGCGCTTCCTGATAATTTCCGTTTTTTTACTGACATAAATGGTAATTCAACCACATCGTCAGAGGTCATAAATAATTTTGCCTTCTCAAGCTTAACCACTTTATCTTCCAGTAATTGGCTGATAAAGGTGATGCTCTTTTCAAATCCGAAAGCAGTTATTGAAACAAAATCTTCAGGAAAACCAACAATTGAGCAACTGCCATTTTCATCGGTTTCTGTATGGATGACCCCTTCGCCGACAATTACATTCGCTTTGGCTATGGCATCTCCATCTTCATTGGTTACCTTCATGATTAAACTTACAGGTTTAGCTTTTACTTTTTCCTTCTCCTGCGCCAGGGTAGTTCCGGCCAGCAGAATAAAGAAAAGTAGGGCTCCGATAAACCTGTTTTTCTGAAATAGTGTATGATAAATTTGCATAATCTTCATTTTATCGGGTTTAAATTACCAAACGATATTGGGTACAAAATTTTTCATTTTGAAATTATCTTCCGTATTGAACGGGAGATAGTACATGGGCTCTTTCCAACTTGGCTGGCGGTCGGCCGATAGCGGATAACGTTTGTACATAAACCCTGTAGGGTATGTAGCGCTAACCGCAACTTTTTCAATCTCCATTCCATATATTGGACCTGCATAAGCTTTGGGCGCATCTTTCCAGCGACGGATATCGTGGTAATAATGTCCTTCGTATGCAAGCTCTATATTGCGTTCGTTTTTAATCCTTTCCCTGAAAATTTCTTTACTGGCAGTAAATGCTGGTAAAACAGCTGGCTGTTTAATACGGGTGCGGATTACATTGATTGCCTCAGCAGCAGTCATTGTTGCGCCCGGTGCCATTCCATTTGGCCCGTAAGCCTCATTGGTTGCTTCGGCATAATTCAGGTAAAGTTCGCCCAAACGGATCAACGGGTCGGTATG
>CAMDGL010000097.1 GCA_945897845.1 Chitinophaga pinensis
AGTAGAAGTCCGGTGGAGAGCAGGCTTATGAGAAGATATAATATAGTCAGATTAATTCTGATTTTTTTTGGACGCTGCTTGATCAAAAGCCAGATCCCAAAATAGGAGATGAGCTCTATCAAAAAAACAAGGGCAAAAAAGAGCAGTAAAAATGAAGAAGGAATTCCTCTCATAAATGTAAGTTTAAATCAAAAACAGAAAAATACACTTTTTAAGATCGTCTTTAGACCTCTCAAACGACTTTCTAAGCTATTTGTTGAAAAATTGTCTGTTTTCTTCCAGTAGAGAATGCGCAAGATAGATGATTTTTGTTCATTAAATACCATTATATCAGCATTTTAAAACAATAAATTTAGACTTTAAACTGATTTAGAATTGGATATTTCCTACAAAGTTAAGAGAGGGCAGGGAATAGGTTCATATTTTCAAAGTTGGTGACAAAGACAAACAAGTTTACTTGTCCATTCATTTTTTATCCGACGGCCGATATTGAAATCTAATTGTTGTAATTATTATTTCTTTTTGTCTCGTCAAAACACAATCTTCATAGGACCTGACAAATCCGGAGTCTATATTAAAATAGAGATTCGTTATCACCGACTATACAATCTCATGTAAATTTACAAAAGGCAATAGTAAAAAAGCATTCAATTCCGTTCATAAATGTAAAATTCATACTGGTAGTACATTTGTAAATGCACATAGTATAAAATATTTCAGAAAAATAAACGGAATAATTAACATCAATAACTCACGAAAAATATCTTTATTAATATACTAAATTAATAAAGATATAGTATTCTGTAACAGTATTTTAAAGTATTTTATATCAATCAATAATTTAGATATTTGTTTATATATGTGCATTTGAACTGTTTAATCGTAATTTAATAGATATAAGTGTTTAGATTTCAGTATTATATTTGATTTACATGAAGTTTATATAAAATGTTATTAGCTCTATTGTTTGTATGAAATAGCTATTTGTACACAAATGTAATTAGCTAAAATGCAATATTGTAAATAGATTTTCAGTTCGCTTTTATTACATTTGTACATTCATTAATTTACATTATCATGGAAGACAGGATCAGGAAATTTATGGATTACAAAGGAATTTCTCCTTCAGAATTGGCAGATGCAATCGGAGTGCAACGGTCGAATGTTACCCATGTTCTAAAAGCAAGGAATAAACCCAGTTTCCAGTTTATTGAAAAACTCTTACAGATCTATCCTGAAATAAATGCAAAATGGCTGTTGCTTGGAGAAGGCAACATGATCGAAGGCGCTGCAAAATCAAGAACTTTGTTCGATCCGATTCCGGAACCAGCAATTAATCCCGTCACCAATCCGATTGTCCCTTTAAAAAGCGCTGAATCCGACTTTGTCATGGATCCCCCACCGCCAGCACCAAAAGAAACAACTTTATTACCCCCTGTTCAGGAAAAAAAAGTAGCTGAAAATGAGTTGTATGATTCCTTTTTTGGCTCTGAAAAGCCCATAGAGAGGCTAATTGTATTTTTCAAAGACCAAACTTTTAAGGTTTATAATCCTTCCCGATAAGTTTTTTGAACTATATTTGCCGTCAAATTCTACTGCATGAAAAAGACGGTTATTGATTTATTATTGCTTGAAAATAAGCAGCTTAACAAGGATAATTTTCTACTTAAACTTCAGTCGCCTGTACCTGTTTTCGATATATTCCCCGGTCAGTTTGTCAATGTTGAAATTAAGGATGCTCAGGAAATATTTTTGCGACGCCCCTTTTCTGTTCTTGATGTCGATTATCAGAATCAGACCATTTCATTATTGGTTAAAATTCTGGGCAGGGGTTCGAAAAAGTTAACTGAGGCTAAACCGGGAGTTCAAATCAGCACAATTCTTCCATTAGGCAAGTCATTTACACTTCCTGAAAAAGATGATCATATTTTGTTGATTGGCGGAGGAAGCGGCGTTGCTCCTATGTTGTTTCTTGCTAAACTTTGCGGACTTGATCCTGAAAATGTTCATGTTCTGATCGGTGCCCGTTCAATTTCAGATCATATTGATATTGAAGAATATAAACCATTCGGAAAGTTTTATTTTACAACCGAAGATGGTTCTTTAGGCGAGAAGGGATATGTAACCAACCACCCGGCATTTACAAATAATCTGAATAGATTCACAAAAATATACACATGCGGTCCGGATTTGATGATGAAAGCCATTGGCAGGATTGCACTTGACAAGCAAATCTTCTGTGAGGTTTCACTCGAAAATATGATGGCCTGTGGTTTTGGAGTTTGTTTGTGCTGTGTTGAAGATACCAAGGACGGGCATAAATGCGTTTGTACTGATGGACCGGTGTTTAATGTAAATGATTTGAAATGGTAAATTTAGGCGTAAAAATTCATGATCTGGATTTTAAGAATCCGATAATGTTGGCTTCGGGAACTTGCGGATTTGGTGAGGAAATTGCAGATTTCATGGACCTTTCCCGACTTGGTGGAATGGTTGTAAAAGGAACTACACTGAAACACCGGGAAGGTAATGCTTACCCGCGAATGGCCGAAACTCCATCCGGAATGCTCAATGCAGTTGGCCTGCAAAACAAAGGAGTTGATAATTTTATTGCAAATATTTATCCCCGAATAAAAGACATTAACACTCATATTATTGTGAATGTAAATGGCTCTACCATTGAAGATTATGTGGCTCTAACTGAACGATTAAATGAATTGGATAAAATTCCGGCAATCGAACTAAACATCAGTTGCCCTAATGTAAAAGAAGGTGGAATGGCATTTGGAATCAGCTGCCCATCAGCCGAAGCGGTTGTAAAAGCTGTCAGAAGAGTTTACAGCAAGACTTTAATAGTAAAACTTTCGCCAAATGTTACAAACATTGCCGATATAGCAAGGGCTGTAGAAAGCCAGGGTGCCGACAGTGTTTCATTAATAAATACCTTGTTGGGCATGGCTGTGAATGCTGAAACCCGAAAACCGGTTTTGTCAACCATTACAGGTGGCTTATCAGGCCCGGCAATTAAACCAATTGCGCTTCGGATGGTTTGGCAGGTTTACAATGCTGTAAAAATACCTGTGATGGGAATGGGCGGAATCATGAATGCTACAGATGCCATCGAATTTATGATTGCCGGTGCATCAACGGTCCAGGTTGGAACTGCTATTTTTATCGATCCTACTATTCCTGTTCAGATTGTCGATGGTCTATCTTCGTACATGGAACGACATAAAATTCAGTCTGTTAGCGAACTAATTGGGAGTTTACAATGCTGAATTATCTAAAGAAACATATCTGCACTAAAAATATTACTCTGATTGGATTAATCATTTTTCTAATCTCATTTCGGATTTCAATTCCGAAGGATCGGAATGAAATACAGAATAGTCTTGAGGATGTTGAAGAAGATGGATTAAATTTTCAGATTACCAATGAACTTTCAGAATTTAAGGAAAGTAAAGTCATTGAAAAACAAGCAAATGAATTTCTTCGTCAATGGAATTTGGCTGGAATGACCATGTCAGTCGTCAAAAACGGGAAACTGGTTTATGCTCATGGTTTTGGATATTCAGATGTTGAAGCCAAGCAACCCGTTACGCCGGGACAATTGTTTCGTATTGCAAGTGTCAGCAAATTAATCACTGCTGTTGCCATTTTGAAATTGGTTGAACACAAGTCTATTTCACTTGATTCAAAGGTGTTTGGGCCAAACGCAATAATTAAGGATCCCATTTTCAATAAAGTAAAAGACCCACGACTTTATAATATCACAGTTCGTCATCTTCTGGCTCACGCTGGAGGTTGGTCGGTGCGATATGGCGACATGGCATTTAATTCTTTGTTGGTACTTGAACTGAATGGCGAAAAAGGAAGTGCAACTATTGATTCTTACAGTCGGTTTGTTGCATCCAGAAAGTTGCATTTTGATCCGGGAACCCGATCTTCCTACTCAAATATGGGATATATGTTTTTAACAAAAGTGGTAGAGGCAGTTTCAGGTCAAAACTATGAGAAATATGTCCGCAATGAAGTTATGAAACCCATTGGCATTACTGATATGCACATTGGCCGAAGCTATCTTTCGGATCGTAGGTTTAATGAAGTGAAATATTATGAATCGGATGATAATCAACTGGTTTCATGTTTTGATGGTTCAGGAAGAATGGTTCCAAAAGCATATGGTGGTAATCCGATTGAGCTGTTGGGACCTGCCGGTGGCTGGATTGCATCATCAGTCGAACTCGCAAAGCTAATGGTGATGATTGACGGTTTTAAAAATGTTCCTGATATGCTGAAAGGCAATCTGATTGATCAGATGATTGAAAATAAGCTATTTAGAGGACCTTTGGGCTGGAAGACGGTTAAGGAGAACGGAGATTGGATCAGAACGGGAAGTATGGCCGGTACATCTGCAATCATGAAACGTCAAAGTAATGGATTTTCATGGGTAGTTATCATTAATTCAAGTAGTTGGAAAGGTCCAAAATTACCGTATTACGTCAATTATATGATGGGGAAAATTGAACACTCTATTAAAAACTGGCCAAAGCACGATTTATTCAAGTACAAACCCAAAGAATAATCTCCTATTCAATTCCTGATATAGTTTTTTATTTGACCTCTCAAAATTGAACTTTTCATCCTGTCTCTTGTTATTTGGATAGTTTGAAAATTTGAAATTTCTAATGTTAAATAAAATAAGTATGTCAGAATTTAAAATCCAGATGCCTAAACTGGGCGAAAGCGTTCAGGAAGCTACCATTACCAAATGGTTCGTCAAAGAAGGTGATCGTATTGAAGAAGATCAGTCGCTTTTCGAAGTTGCAACTGATAAGGTCGATTCAGAAATTCCATCTCCAGTTGACGGTGTAATTAAGAAAATATTTTTTGAAGTAAATGCGCTGGTTCCGGTTGGCGAAACCGTAGCTATAATTACTACCGAAGGTGACGATGAACCTGAGAAAAAAGAGGAAGAAAATACTGAAGTTAAATCTGAACTTGAAAAATCATCGGAAAAGGAATCTGCACAATCATTAATCGCCAAATCAGAAGTCAAAGAAGTACTAGAAATCCCAGAAGCTACTGAAATAATACCAGTTACTGAAGTTAGTGAAACTAAAGCTACCAGATTTTATTCTCCTTTGGTTCTGTCGATTGCCAAGTCGGAGCAGGTAAGTCTTATTGAATTGGAATCAATTAAAGGGTCCGGGCTCAATGAAAGAGTTCAGAAAAATGATATCCTGGCATACGTCGAAGCGCGGAAAAAAGGAAATGTTGCCCCAACCGTTCGGCCTTCAGGAGTAAAAGTAGAAGAAAAACAAGCGCTGGCTAAAGTCTCTGTTTCTTTTGGCGCGAGTGACCAGATTATTGAAATGGATCGTGTTAGGAAAATAATTGCCGATCATATGGTGATGTCTAAAAAGGTCTCTCCGCATGTTACGTCAGTTGTAGAAGCCGATGTTACAAATATTGTATTGTGGCGTAACAGAATAAAAGATGAGTTCAGGGCAAAATATGGAGAGAAAATCACCTATATGCCCGTTTTTACCGAAGCTGTCGCACGGGCAATTTCTGAGTATCCATTGTTAAATTCTTCGGTTGACGATTATAAAATAATTATCCATAAGGACATAAATATTGCAATTGCCGTTGCCAAACCTGATGGAAACCTGGTAGTACCAGTTATAAAAAATGCAGAACAAAAAAATCTGGTAGGATTGACCAAAAATCTAAACCAGTTGGCTGAAGCAGCCCGTAAAAATAAACTTACCGTTGAAGATTATCAGGGCGGAACCTTTACGATTACCAATTTCGGTTCATTCCGTAATTTGATCGGAACTCCTATTATCAGTCAGCCGCAGGTAGCAATTCTCGCAACAGGAAGTATTGAGAAAAAACCAGCAGTAATGGAAACTCCGACCGGCGATGCAATTGTTGTACGCCATAAAATGTTCCTTTCACTATCTTATGATCACAGAGTTATAGATGGTGCAATGGGTGGGGCTTTTCTGCGGCGAATAGCAGATATTCTTGAAGAATTCAATATCGATCGCGAAGTATAACAATATAAATTAAAATTTGAAATATGAATACAGTTCCAAAAGTATTTTCGATTAAAACAACTCCCAAAGAAATACTTGCAAAATGGTTCCGATTAATGACTTTAGGAAGGGCAATTGACGAAAAAGCACCCAATTACCTGAAGCAGGCCATTGGTTGGTCTTATCATGCGCCTTATGCAGGTCATGACGGAATTCAACTGGCAATCGGCCAAACGTTTGAAAAAGAAGTTGACCACATTTTTTTATATTACCGCGATTTATTGACTGCATTGTCTTGCGGAATGACTGCTGAAGAAATAATTCTGAATGGAATCTCGAAGGCAACAGACCTTACAAGTGGAGGGCGGCATATGTCGAACCATTTCGCTAAAATTGCCTGGAATATTCACAATGTTTCCTCATTGACTGGCAACCATACTCTTCATGCAGTTGGTGTGGCCAGAGCCATTAAATACTACGGTGAAAAAGCTGTGGCGATCAGTGTACAAGGCGAATCTTCGTTGTCTGAAGGATTCGTTTATGAAGCCATCAATGGTGCTTCAAAGGAAAAGCTTCCAGTTATTTTTGCCATTCAGGACAATGGATATGGAATTTCAGTTCCCAAAAAAGATCAGACAGCCAACCGGAAAGTTGCCAACAACTTCACAGGTTTTAAAAATCTCAGGATCATTCATTGCAACGGAAAAGATGTTTTTGAGTCGATGAATGCGATGCATGAAGCCAAAAGACATGCGTTGGAAACCGGGATGCCGGTAATGGTTCAGGCCAATTGTATCCGGATGCATTCACATTCAAACTCCGACCGTCATGAATTATATCGTTCGGAAGAAGAACGCAACTATGCACAGGAATACGATCCACTGGCAAAATACAAGCGATTGCTTATTCGTTATGACCGTTTTACCAATGAAGAGCTGGAGGCAATTGCAAACGAATCTAAAATTGAGCTGAAAGAGGCTCATAAACTGGCTTTAAAGGCTCCCGATCCCGATCCGGACACCTATCTTGACTTTGTTCTTCCGGAACCCTACAAGCCTCTGAAATACGTTGATGGAACTCATCAGCAAGAAGGAGAAAAGAAAAAATTGATTACAGCATTAAATGAAACACTGAAAGCTGAATTCAATCATAATCCGGATACCTTTATGTGGGGGCAGGATATGGCCAACAAAGATAAGGGTGGAATTTTTAATGTTTCGAAAGGACTTCAGAAAGAATTTGGACCAAAAAGGATTTTCAATGCGCCGATTGCCGAAGACTTTATTGTTGGTACTGCAAACGGAATGTCCCGATACGATGAAAAAATCAGGATTGTAATTGAAGGTGCTGAATTTGCTGACTATTTCTGGCCAGCGATGGAACAGTACGTCGATTCGAGTCACGATTTTTGGAGATCAAACGGACAATTCACTCCCAATGTGACGATCAGGCTTGCGTCGGGCGGATACATTGGCGGAGGAATATACCATTCGCAGAATATCGAAGGAGCACTGACATCTATTCCGGGTGTGCGTATTGTTTATCCTTCGTTTGCCGATGATGCAGCAGGATTGTTAAGAACTGCCATTAGATCAAGAGGTTTGACAATGTTTATGGAACCAAAAGCTTTGTACAATGATCCGAAAGCGGCTACTGTCATCCCTGGTGATTTCGAAGTTCCGTTTGGCAAAGCCCGTATCCGCAGAAATGGCGATGATTTGGTGATGATTACCTATGGAAATACAACACACATGTGTCTTGAAGCTGCTGAAAAGCTCGCAAAAGAAGGCAAATCAGTTGAAGTAATTGACTTACGCTCCTTGATTCCGCTTGATAAGGAGACAATTCTGAATTCAATAAAAAGAATCGGAAAAGTAATGGTCGTGCACGAAGACAAAGTTCATTCAGGATTCGGGGCCGAGATTGCAGCCATGATCATGGAAGAGGCATTTGAATACCTTGACTGCCCCGTAAAACGTGTAGGTTCATCATTTACTCCTGTTGGATTTCACCGTTCGTTCGAACGGATGATTTTACCAAATACCGAAAAAATTTACAATGCTGCCAAAGAAATACTGGCTTATTAATAACTTAACAATCATGAGTAAAACAGGGATATTTTATAGTTTTAATTCAAAGAAAACGGCAAAGGCTGCCGAGAAAATTATTGAAGAATTTGGCCCCGATTTTAAAATTGTACCGGTAAATGCGGAAGAATTAACAGAAGAATTGTTTCTTTCGTTTACAAATCTACTACTTGGAGTTCCAACCTGGTTTGATGGTGAATTGCCTAATTACTGGGATGAATTTGTTCCGGCTTTGGAAGATTTAAATCTAAAAGGTAAAACAATCGCAATTTTCGGATTGGGAAACCAGGTGGAGTATCCTGAAAACTTCGGAGATGCCGTTGGAATAATGGCCAATTTAGTTCAGGAAAGAGGAGCCAAAGTGATAGGTTCAACTTCTACTCAGGGTTATACCTATGAATTGTCAAGGGCCGAACAAAACGGGAAATTTGTTGGGCTGCTTCTCGATCAGGAAACACAACCAAGGCATTCTAAAGAACGAATTACCAATTGGGTTGCTGATCTTAAAACTCAATTCAGCTAAAACTTTTCATCGAAATATTTTTAAGGGCATGGTAGTTAATATCATGCCCTTATTTTATTTCGGAATTTGAAATTATTTTCAGGATAGATAAATTGTTGAGTAATCATTCGCTGATGTAAAATCTTATCTTTGCTTGCCGGTTCAGGAAACGTATGAAATGAATCAAGAATACAAATGAGTTAGATTAAAACGCATAAAATCAATAATTTATAAAATATTTACATGAAGAAGAAAAAAGTAATAGCAATTGTGGCCCATGATAACCGCAAAAAAGATATGATGGAATGGGTGGCATGGAACTGGAAGGAATTGAGTCCACATAGCCTTATTTGTACGGGAACCACCGGGAAATTGGTAAATGCTGTTTTAGTCGAAAAATGTCGTGAAAATGATGTAATTCCTCCGAATGTAGAGCGGCTAAAATCAGGCCCACTTGGTGGTGACCAACAACTTGGTGCTTTGATTTGCGAGGAGAAAGTAGATGTATTGATTTTCTTTTGGGATCCGATGCAGCCACAACCTCACGATGTGGATGTAAAAGCATTGCTACGCATTTCAACTTTGTACAATATTCCTACCGCAACAAACCGGTCAACAGCGGATTTTTTAATCTCTTCTAAATTGTTTCATCACGAATATGAACCCATTTTAAAAGATTATAGTGGCTATATTAAGCGAGACGTTGATTTTGATGTATAATTTTACATTTTTTTAATAATAAAGTAAAATTATTTTATTGCTTTTTGGGATTCAACTCTTTAGATTTGAGCAAACAAACAATTATGCAATGAAAGAAGACAGATTGAAAAAAATGATCAAGGCTATGTATCTTCTTCGTGAGACGATAAAGCAGAAACGGGAAGACGACAAAGCATTTCGGTTTAAATCGAAAACAAAGGTCCTGACAGAGGTTGATAACATTATTGATCGAAGTCTTGAAGAATTTTATTCACTGAGAGTTAACTGAGTGAAATTTTATTTTACAAATGTAAAATATCAGTTTTGTAAATTTTGAACGATGATATACTAAGAAAACTAATTGGTATATCATCGTTCTTTTTATTTGATAATTAAATAGTTACAATAATGTACCATATTAAAACAGTTCTTTTTTTATTAATATTTGTTGGCTTTTCAAATGAAAGTTTTGGACAAAAAAAGAAAGAGAAAACATTTATTCTAAGTGAAGAGAAACTTAAATTAAGTAAAGAATTCTATTCGATTGAAGAAGCGATCGTCAACAAAAAAGAAGCTTATATATTAAACCTTGAAAACCAAAAGTTAAACACTCTTTCTAACGAAATTCTAAAGTTGCAAAATCTTCAGGTCTTAAAACTGGGATACAATCAAATCAACAAATTTCCGGAATCGATTCTTAAATTGACTAATCTTCAGAGGTTATACCTGAATAATAACAAGATAGCTGTTATTCCTTCGGGAATTGGAAATTTGGCGAAATTAAAAGTACTCAATCTTCAGGAAAATCAACTAAGCTCTCTTCCTGATGAAATCGGAAAACTTGTTTTACTTGAAGAACTGCGATGTGGTGATAACCAATTGATCCAAATTCCTACTGCAATTGGTAATTGCCATGAACTTCAGTTGATTGACTTTTTTAACAACCGTCTGGAATCTCTGCCTCCAGGCATAGGAGGCTGCACAAATGCCAGATTATTAGACTTTAACTGGAACCAACTTGAAAAACTCCCGGATGAAATTTGTAATTTAAATAAGCTGGAAACCTTGCGCATCGAGAAAAATAAAATTCAGCATTTGCCACTTGAAATTGGTAAGTTAATTAAGCTAAAAGAGTTAAAAATCACAGAAAATCAACTGATTGAGTTACCTGAAAGTTTTGGAAACCTAAATGAATTGAAAGAATTATACCTGACAAAAAATCATCTGATAGGTTTGCCGAATTCAATTGGTAATCTGAGCAATGTAAAAGTGCTGGACGCATCGTTAAATCATCTTGAAACGATCCCAGAATCGATAAAAAACATGCAAAAACTGGAAGAGTTGTACCTTAATAACAACAAGCTTACAGACCTGCGAGGGGAGGCTTTTAATATTTCTGGCTTACGCATACTGAACCTGAGTATGAATAAAATCGTTCAGTTTAATTGTTTGATTGACAAATGTAAATACATGGAAAGTGTTGATTTTGAGATGAATAATATTAGTATAATCCCCAATAATATTACAAATGTAAAAAGTTTATTGTATCTGAATTTCAACAATAATCATCTCATTGATATTCCTAAGTCAATATTAAAACTTGAAAATATTAAACAATTACTTTTCAGTACAAATGAAGTTGTTACGTTGCCTGTAAACCTTTACCAATTGAGTGCCTTGGAAGTTTTGGATTTAAGCCATAATGAGCTGCAAATAATTCCATTGAATTTTGGTCAGGCTAAAAGTTTAAAACAAATGGATGTTCGTGGGAATCCATTTTATAAATGGCACCTAAAACAGATCAAGGAGAAAATTTTGATTCAGGATTTAAAGGTTGACTAATTTTCGATTGTAAGAGTTTCCTATAAAACGTCATTTATAAGAATCGCATATTTGCTGGCAACTATCGATTCGATTAA
Organism: Chitinophaga pinensis; assembly: GCA_945897845.1. GTDB lineage: Bacteria > Bacteroidota > Bacteroidia > Bacteroidales > Prolixibacteraceae > Aquipluma. Next base: position 11,252 of record CAMDGL010000097.1, read on the forward strand.
AATAAAGCG
>CAMDGL010000098.1 GCA_945897845.1 Chitinophaga pinensis
GCATTCAATTCAGCAGTTGCAGCATCAATTCCCGGAATATCCTGAGATGCATGTGCGGTTTTCAGTTTCGTCAGTGCAGCTTGAATTGGTTCTTTTTTGTCGGCAGGCAATTTATCACCAAATTCAGTCAGCTGTTTTTCAGTTGTGAAAATCAAACTGTCAGCCTGATTAAGTTTGTCAACTTTTTCGCGGGCAGCTTTGTCAGTTGCTTCGTTGGCGGCAGCTTCGTCGCGCATGCGTTTGATTTCGGCATCTGTCAAACCTGAAGAGGCTTCGATACGGATTGACTGAGATTTGCCGGTTGCCTTGTCTTTTGCAGCTACGTGCAGAATACCGTTGGCATCAATGTCGAATGTTACCTCAATTTGAGGAACTCCGCGTTGTGCAGGTGGCAATCCGTCGAGGTGGAAACGGCCAATGGTTTTGTTTCCGCTTGCCATAGGGCGTTCGCCCTGCAGCACATGGATTTCAACCGATGGCTGATTGTCTGAAGCCGTTGTAAAGGTTTCAGATTTTTTTGTTGGAATGGTTGTGTTTGATTCGATCAGACGGGTCATCACTGCACCCATGGTTTCGATACCCAATGAAAGCGGAGTTACGTCTAACAGCAGCACATCTTTCACTTCGCCAGTCAATACACCACCCTGAATTGCTGCTCCGATAGCTACAACCTCATCAGGATTAACACCTTTTGAAGGAGCTTTTCCGAATAACTGCTGTACTTTTTCCTGAACGGCAGGAATACGGGTTGAACCACCAACCAGAATAACTTCATCGATGTCACTTGCTTGTAAGCCTGCATTCTTCAGTGCTTTGCGGCAAGGTTCCATTGTGGCCTGAATCAGTGTGTCACAAAGTTGTTCGAACTTGGCGCGGGTCAAAGTTTTTACAAGGTGCTTTGGAATGCCGTTCACCGGCATGATATATGGCAAATTGATTTCGGTCTGTGTTGAGCTTGACAATTCAATTTTTGCTTTTTCTGCGGCTTCTTTCAAACGCTGTAAAGCCATCGGATCCTGTCGCAGGTCGATTCCTTCGTCATTTCTGAATTCAGCAGCCAGCCAGTTGATGATTTCCTGATCGAAGTCGTCGCCACCAAGGTGAGTATCACCATCGGTTGATTTAACTTCGAATACGCCTTCGCCCAATTCGAGAATTGAAATATCGAAAGTACCGCCACCAAGGTCGAATACAGCGATTTTCATTTCGCGGTGCATTTTATCCAACCCGTAAGCCAAAGCTGCAGCGGTTGGTTCGTTGATGATACGACGAACATTCAAACCTGCAATTTCGCCGGCTTCCTTTGTTGCCTGACGCTGCGAATCGTTGAAGTAAGCAGGTACTGTGATAACAGCATCGGTAACTTCCTGTCCAAGGTAATCTTCAGCGGTTTTCTTCATTTTCTGAAGAATCATGGCAGAGATTTCCTGTGGTGAATATTTGCGGTCGTCAATAACTACACGCGGGGTGTTGTTATCGCCCTGAACCACAGTGAATGGAACACGTTTAATTTCTTTGGTCAGGTTGGCATAGTTTTCACCCATGAACCGTTTGATTGAAGAGATGGTTTTTGCAGGGTTTGTAATTGCCTGACGTTTTGCCGGATCACCAACTTTACGTTCGCCATTTTCAACAAATCCCACGATTGACGGAGTTGTACGTTTGCCTTCGCTGTTTGGGATAACAACAGGCTCGTTGCCTTCCATTACTGATACGCACGAATTGGTGGTACCTAAGTCAATTCCAATAATTTTTCCCATTTTGATATTATTTTTTAATCTGATTGTTTCTAAAATAAATTTACACGGCTTGAAATATCAATCATTATGCCATTCAGGAGGAGACAGAAAATGGCGCAATATTGACACCTGAATCGTTTGGCATTGGTTTATCCTGACATTTTTAGTGACAAAAAGACAGCGGAATGCATGGAATTTGCTACCTTCATGCCATCTTAAACTAACATTAATGAAACACAAAACATTACAGGCTGTTCCACGCGAACGCCTTTTTTCACTTGATGCTTTACGGGGATTTGATATGTTCTGGATTACCGGAGGCAGTTACCTGGTAACAGTGATCGCCAATTACACCGGGGCTGCATGGCTCGAACCTGTTGTTGAACAAATGGAGCATGTTCCGTGGAACGGATTCCATTTTTACGACCTGATTTTTCCGCTTTTCATGTTTATCAGTGGAGTTGCAATTCCATTTGCACTGGTTTCGAAACTTGAAAAAAAGGTTCCCCGTTACGAACTGGCCAAAAAAGCGGTTACGCGCGGGTTTGTCCTTGTTTTATTAGGATTTATTTACAACGGTGTGTTTAGCAATGGGTTTGAAAATCCGAGGTTTGCAAGTGTTTTGGGGCAAATAGGTCTGGCATATATGTTTGCAGCCCTGATTGTAATTTACAGTAATGCGTTTAAAAACACGCTTTACTGGTTAGGCGGCTTGCTGGTTGGAATTGGAATTATTCAACTTCTTATACCAGTTCCGGGAATCGGCGCGGGGGTGTTAACTCCTGAAGGTTGCATCAACGGCTATCTCGACCGGATGCTGTTACCCGGACGTTTGCATGGAAAGGTATTTGATCCTGAAGGTTTGCTGTGCATTGTTTCGGCCATAACAGTAACCCTGATGGGCTCGGTGGCCGGTCATTTTCTGCGCGACAAAAAGACGGACGATCACAGGAAAATCAAGACACTTTCGCTGATAGGGGTTTCGGCAATTGCGCTGGCATTGGTTCTCAGTACATTTTATCCGATCATTAAGGCTTGCTGGACAGTGCCCTTCAATTTACTGACCTCAGGAATCGGCTTCTTATTAATGGCAATTTTCTATTGGATAATTGATGTTAAAGGCTGGAAAAAGTGGTCGTTCTTTTTCAGGGTTATCGGCATGAACTCCATTTTTATATATCTGCTGCACGGATTGGTAGATTTAGACAAAACAACCAATCGTATCTTTGGATGGACTGTTCTTTGGGGTGACTTTGGTGTGTTGTTCTACGTCATCGGCGAAATAATGCTGGTTTGGATGCTGCTGTATTATATGTATAAAAAGAGTATTTTCCTGAGAGTATAATAAGACTGCCTAAAATCAGATAATGAAACCCAAAGTAATAACAACAATCATTCAAATTTTAGTCTGGAGTTTGCTTTTGCTTCTGCCGATGCTTTTCAATCCACCTCCGGCACCAAGAGGAATGCCTCAGATGGAAGTCATTAACCCAACAGTCAATATTCTGACTACTATTCTGCCCATCGGATTTTACTATTTCAATTATTATTTACTAATACCACTGCTTTATCTTAGAAAAAAAACATTTACCTATATTTTATCTGTTATTGGTAGTCTTGTTGTAATCATTTTATTTTCAATTATTTGTTCCTATTTATTTAATGATCTTTCAGGAAATACTTCGAGACCAATGCCACCTGTATTTGACCATTCAATATTGCTGTTTGTTGTGGTCTTATTTGTATCGCTGGGTTTACGAATGAATGCTGAATGGAAAAAGACAGAAGAAGAAAAAGTTAAAATTGAAAAAGAAAAGCTGAATGCTGAACTTTCATATTTGAAAGCACAAGTCAATCCACACTTTTTATTCAATACTTTAAATGTAATCTATACGCTAGCCACCTTAAAATCGGAGCAAACAGCCGAAGCTGTTATGAAGCTTTCGAAACTAATGCGTTATGTCATTCTGGATGCCCACACTCCTTTTGTCCCGCTTGAAAAGGAATTGGCGTACATCAGGAATTTCATTGAACTTCACCGGTTACGGCTGGCAAATAATAACCAGATTGATTTTCGAATTTCAGGCAATACGGAAGGGCTTCAAATATCGCCGTTTATCCTTATTCCTTTTGTCGAAAATGCCATCAAGCATGGCACCAGCACGATAGAACCAATGACGATCAGTATTGAAATCACTCTGTTAAATAACGAATTGCAGTTTAATGTAAAAAACAACAAACTGACCATAAAATCCGAGACACAAAATTCAACAGGTGTAGGTATTGAAAACACCAGAAAACGGCTTGAAATGATTTATAAGAAAAAACACAACTTACAGATTAACGAAACCGGGAAAACTTTTGAAGTAAAATTAAATTTGTTTCTATTATGATTTCTTGTATTGCTATTGATGACGAACCTTTATCGTTGCAATTATTAACCGATTATGCTTCACGCACAGAAGGTTTAACTTTGCTCAAAACCTTTACTAACCCAAATGATGCCTTAAAGTATCTAAAGAATTATGCAGTTGATTTGTTATTACTCGACATCCAGATGCCCGACATCTCAGGAATTAACTTCTACAAAGCTGTTGAGCAGTACACGATGGTCATTTTTACCACGGCTTACAGTGAATATGCTGTTGAAGGGTTCAACCTTCAGGCTGTTGACTATTTACTTAAGCCGATAGAATATGATCGTTTTCTGGTCGCCATTAATAAGGCAATAGATTTCAAGAACTACTTACACCTGGATGCAAAAAGCAACGAAAAATGTATCCATGTACGCTCCGAATATAGTTTGATTAAAATCATACTCAAAGAGATCGAATATATTGAGAGTTTCGATGATTTTATTAAGATCCACTTAGAAGGAAAGAAACCTGTCATGACTTTAATGAGCTTAAAAGCAATTCAGGAAATGTTACCTTATGAGCAGTTTATGAGAATTCACCGATCTTACATTATTCCTTTGAAACAAATACACTCAGTTCGTAACAACCGAATACAGCTTCGTAAAATAGAGCTTCCTCTTGGAATCAGATATAAAGAGGAATTCATGATGTGGTTTAAAGCCACAAATGAGTAGGATTCGCATTCAGCGGCACATTTGCCACATTCACCCGATATATTTCCAGGTTTGATTTTCATTCTTAAAATTTGCTTCCGGTAATTATCCAAAAAATTGGCATTCACATGATGAAAATTCTAAAGAAAATCGTTTACACCTGCACGATTGTTACTGTTTTTCAGTTGGTTGTATATTCACAATCGTCGTCAGAAATTATTCTGGACAAGCAATACTATGGATCAATGGATCAGGTTTTAGACCGGATTTCATTTGACAAAGGCATTCTGTTTTCGTACAATAAGCGTAAATTGTCTGAGTATAATACTGATGACAATACAGTTAATCAAACTTTAAACAAGTTGCTTGACAAGTGGTGTTTGGAGTTGAAAATGGAGTGGTACATCGACGGAAGCAATATCATAAATATTGTTGGCAAAAACAGGACTCCGGAAATAACCAGCAAAAACATTGAAGCTAAACGAACCTATTTCGGCAAGCCCAGAAATTTCAATGTTCTGATTAGTGGGAAAATAACCGACGCCTCCACGGGTGAAGCCATTCCATTTGGGTCGGTATCTATTCCCGGCACCAACAAGGGAGCACAGGCCAATCAGGATGGGTATTATACTTTTCAAAATATAGCAACCGATACTTCTAAAGTAGCTGTTTCATCTGTGGGATACAAAACAAGATATATTTACCTCACTCCTGACATGCCGAAAACCAAACTTGATGTAAAATTGGAGCCAATTAGTTTCGAAGTGGAGCAGGTAGAGGTAACAGCACAGCGTAATTCGATTGCAAGAAACAACGATAAAGTCAGTTCCATACAGATGACTCCGCGGAAATTGGCTGAATTACCAAACATAGGTGAGCGCGATATTTTACGCTCGTTTCAGTTGATGCCCGGAGTGTCTGCTGCTAACGAAGGATCCTCGGGTTTATATGTTCGTGGTGGAACTCCGGATCAAAACCTGATTTTGTATGATGGATTTACGGTTTATCATGTCGATCACCTTTATGGTTTTTTCTCAGCATTCAATCCCAATGCGGTAAAGGATGTGCAGCTTTACAAAGGTGGTTTCGAATCGAAATTTGCCGGACGTTTATCGAGTGTAACCGAAATTACCGGGAAAGACGGAAACTCCAGGGGCTTTAATTTTGGCGGTGATCTCAGTCTTTTGAGTGCAAATGTTTATACTGAAGTGCCAATTGGCAAAAAAATCACCTCTTTATTTGCTTTCCGGAAATCATACCAGGGACCAATCTACGATAAGATATTCAAGCAATACAATACTGCGCAGGACCAACAGGCAGTGCAACGCCCGGGAGGCGGGCCTGGCGGAGGTTTTGGAAATAATTATGCAGCACAGGTTTCTTCCTATTTCTATGATTTGAATGCAAAAATGACCTACAAAGCCAGTGATAAGGATTTGGTTTCGTTCAGCTTATTTAATGGAACCGACAACCTTGATAACGGAATGAAACTTGACATGCCCGATTTCATGCGCGATGCCGGACGAGGTTTCAGTTCTGACAATACCGACCTTACAGAATATGGAAATCTTGGAGCCAGTCTGAAGTGGTCGAGGCGATGGAACTCAAAGCTCTATGGAAATACATTGTTCAGTTATTCGAATTATTACAGCAACCGCGACCGAAGCAACAACCGGACAATGACCGACGAAGATGGAAATGTTGAAACCTTCAAAATGGGAACCTTAGAAAGCAACGACCTTCGGGATTATAGTTTTAAGTCGGATTATACGTATGATATTTCAGAAAAAAATCAATTGGGATTCGGAGTTCAACTTACGAATTATGATATTGATTACAATTACAGCCAGAATGATACTTCGGTCATCCTCGATATCAGCAGTAAAGGAAAATTGATGGGTGGATACCTTCAGTCAAAACTGAAACTATTTGATCATCATCTGACTCTCACCCCCGGAATACATGCCACCTATTATGGTGTTACCGGTAAAACTTATGCAGAACCTCGTCTTTCGGCAAGTTTCGATTTGAACGACAAGCTGAAAATAGTCGGAGCCTGGGGCGAATATTATCAGTTTGCCAACCGAATCACCCGCGAAGACATTCTTTCAGGTAGCCGCGATTTTTGGATTCTTTCTGATGACGAGTCAATTCCGGTTAGCAAGGCCACTCATTACATCATCGGAACCAATTACGACACCAAAAATTATCTTTTCAGTATTGAAGCTTATTACAAACAACTTAGCGGACTTTCTGAATATTCACTTCGTTTCAATCCAAATCCAGGCCGTCGCGGTGTAAATTACGAACAGAATTTTTATACGGGAAAGGGCTTTGCCAGGGGAATAGAGTTGCTTGCTCAAAAGAAATACGGAAATCTGACTGGTTGGGTCTCGTACACGCTGGCACAAGCCCGCAACCAGTTTGATGTGTATGGTAAAGATTATTTTCCGGCAGCGCAGGATGTTACCAATGAGTTTAAAGCCATCAGTATTTACCGATGGAGAAACTGGAGTTTTTCTGGAACATGGATTTATACCACGGGGAGGCCTTATACAGCTCCGGAAGGTGGTTACAATGTAACTTTGCTTGATGGTACTGAAAAAACCTATATTTCGGCAGGTTTAAAAAACAGCCGCCGATTGGCCGATTATCATCGACTGGATCTGGCAGTGAATTATTTTATCAAGTCGCGCGACCGGCAAACCGACAGGGGAAGTGTTAGTTTCTCCCTGTTTAATGTTTACGACCGAAAGAATATCTGGTACAAGGAATATCAGATTGTTGAAAATGAAATTATTTCGATTGACAAGGAATTCCTTGGAATTACGCCCAACCTGACCCTAACCTTAAAACTGAAATAAGATGAGAACCGATATACAAATTCAAAATATGATGAAGAACACTTACAACCTCGTTTTACAGGGCTTGATTTTTTCGATAATTTTCTTTGGATTAAATGCCTGCGACGATAATGACCTTCTTCCTTTTAACGACATTCCTGTTGTTGAATCGTACCTGACCATTAATAAGCCGATATCGCTTCAGATTTCCAGAAAGACAGCTTATGACGAAAATGTTGCTTTGTCTGAAGATGATATTAATGGCCTTCAGGTGAAGATTAAATTTGATAATCAGTCGCGCATCATACCGTCATCCGGGAATGGATTATATACCGACTTAGCTTTCATTCCACAGGAAGGGACCACTTATGAGCTCGAATTTACTTTCAACAATAAAACGGTCACCTCATCAACACAAATTCCATCTAAACCAGTCAATTTTCAACAGTCAGTTTCCACAATTGAGGTTCAGGGAATAACAATGGGTGGTGGTTTTGGTGGCGGACCCGGAGGAACGCGACCTGAAATGCCCGATCCTGTGAAACTAACCTGGACGAACAATGACAGCGGTTATTATATGGTGGTAATTGAAAATGTTGAAACTTCGCCAACAGCTATTTATGATTTTGGCGATAATGCAGATGATGCGCCCAGAAGGATTTTCAGAAACGAGCCAACCCAATCCAATCAGTATGAGATTGCAGCCATGAATTTTCAATACTACGGAAGGCATCGGCTCATTCTTTTTCATCTGAATGCCGAATACGCTGCACTTTACAACGACAACGGAACTACTTCACAAAACCTAACCAATCCGATTACCAATGTTGAAAACGGCTTGGGAATTTTTACAGGAATTAATGCCGATACTTTAATGATTAGCGTGGTGGAACCCTAAGGTGGGGAGGATAAACAACAAATCCGGTTCTACTGAGCCGGATTCGTTGTTTAATGAAAGTTTAGAAAATCGCGTAGCGAATACCAAGGTTATAGTTCATGAAAAATGAGTTATTTTCATTGTAATTTTTATCCGAGTAATTCATCCTTAAACTTCCGGAAATTTGAATTTGAGGAGAAATGAAATAATAAGCTATTAAATTAAAATAGACGCTGTTAATCCAATCATTTGGTATTTCTCCGGATGAATTAAGAATGACAGATTTTCGTCCGGAATATCCCAAATATCCGGAAATCGATGTTCTCGAATCGGGATAAAATCCATAACCTATATTTGCACCCGTGTATAGAAGATTCGCCGGAGAGTTGTTGTAATATTCGCCGGTTGAATCAATCAATGTTTCATTCGATATCAAAATATTGAGTTTGCGTTCCCAAAATAGATTCAACTGTTTGGCGCAGTTAAAGGAAATATTCGATACCAAATTCGTCTTATCTGAAAACTCGACACTTGCCTTATTTGGTTTTTTTGAATGCATGCTATATTTGGGAGACAACCAAAATTTTAAAATCCTTCCGGATTCCCTATTCGGAAAGTTGCCGTAACTCCAGTAATCGTTGAGGGTGGTGAAATAGGCAATGTCGGTATCCTCAACCAGTCCTTGTTTCTGCAATACCGAATCCAATGCTGTTAATTCAGCTATTTTTTGAAGTCGGGCATCAAAAAAACGTTTGTTCTTGAGTTTGGAAACAAAGGTTGCCACTTCAAAAATGTCTTTTTCTTCTAATTCACGGGAGAGAGAATTTTGAGCTTTCAATTTTTCAAGAATATAATACGTTTGCCATAAATCGCTTACTTTCTCCATTCGTCCTGTTCCTGCGCCAAAACCAATCGAAACGTCGAAGTAATTTTGACTACTCTTTGTATCATCCCGATTTGTAAAAGTACTCTTTGATTCATCGAACCAATAATTCAGATTTGCCAAACCTTCCAGAAACAATTTGTCTTCTTTCAGATAAGTTTTTCTTGATCCATCCAAAACCCAACTAATTTGGGGGTAATAATTTTTTGACTTTGATCCATAACCTTCATCACTGGAGTAATCATATTCTCCTGAAAATTGTGACGAAATATAATCGATTCGTTTTCGCGTTAAATGATTAAACTGGTAATTGATATCAATGCTGGAATTCGAATTAAAATTCGAACTTACGAAACTGGTATCTTTATCATTTGAAGACATTTCTTGTGTCCGTCTGTGGCCACTTCCACTCGAGTTAAGATTTAACTCTAATTCGTGTCGTTTGTAATCCGGAAATTTGTACTTCGATAAATCAAAATTTTTATCCTGACTGAAGCCTGCAAAAGTGAGGAAAAGAATGCAAAGCAATGTAGTTGTTTGTTTCATGTTTTTGGTTTTTGACTGTGTGGATTTTGGGTAGTAAAACATGGCTTTATCCAGCAATAACAATGCCGTTATCTGTCATAATTTAATAGATTCAAGTCATATATTGATGTTTCTTAACAGTAGAAAGTGCGTTAAATCAATTGTCTGAAAGAAACCGGAAATTACAATCTATAAATTCTTACTTTTGTAGCCCAATTGAATACAAAAAGTTATGTCAGTCTATAAAGAAATAAAGCGGGTTACTACCCATGTTCTTTCGGAGATGAAACTGAAAGGCGAAAAAATTGCCATGCTCACAGCTTATGATTTCAGCATGGCCAAATTGGTTGATCAGGCCGGAATTGATATCATTCTGGTTGGAGATTCAGCATCGAACGTAATGGCTGGCAACGAGACAACATTGCCAATAACACTCGATCAGATGATTTACCATGGCAAATCTGTGGTGAGAGCAGTGAACCGGGCGCTGGTGGTGGTCGATATGCCATTCGGATCGTATCAGGGAAATTCACTGGAAGCTTTAAATTCGGCCATTAAAATCATGAAAGTGACACATGCCGATGCAGTTAAAGTCGAAGGTGGAAAAGAAATAATCGAGTCTGTTGAGCGCATTTTGTCAGCAGGAATTCCGGTGATGGGCCATTTGGGACTGATGCCGCAATCGATCAACAAATACGGAACATACACGGTTCGCGCAAAAGAAGAAGTTGAAGCGCAAAAGCTGATCGATGATGCCAAATTGCTGGAAGAAGTCGGCTGTTTTGCCATTGTACTTGAAAAAATTCCTGCCGCATTGGGAACCAAAGTTGCTCAGCAATTGAAAATCCCGGTCATAGGAATTGGTGCCGGTGGTGGAGTTGACGGACAGGTTCTGGTTGTTCACGACATGTTGGGAATTTCGCAATCGTTCTCACCACGTTTTCTGAGAAGATATCTGAACCTGGCAGAAGAAATTCAGGGCGCTGTAAATTCCTACGTTCAGGATGTGAAGTCGAAAGATTTCCCCAACGAACGGGAACAGTATTAGGAGAGTTCCAAGTTTCAGGTTCCAAGTTTCAAGTGTCTGACTGCTAAGGTATGGACATTGGATAGTGGGTTTGTTTATTGGATATTTTCTTTGTTAAATAAAACATTGTCTTTCGTACAAAATAGAATTAGCCAAAATGAAAAAAGAAGTTATAAAAAAAAGCATAGAACCAGTGGTCAATCCTCTCGTGCAAAAGAGCAAAACCAAAATGGAAGTTATTTACGAAGACAATCATATCATTGCCATTAACAAAGCCTGTGGAGA
>CAMDGL010000099.1 GCA_945897845.1 Chitinophaga pinensis
AGTACAAAGCTGAAAGGCTCAAATTGCCATTGTTCTGATTTACTGTTGCTAAACTATCGACCCATATAAGAAGCTCATCATTTATACCTCCGCTTTTATAGCCCTTAGAGGAAACATTCCAAACATTGTTATCTAACTGAGGTAAATTAAAATCTTCCCAAAGCTTTGTTAAAGTATAATTTGGATTTCCCATTCTCGAATAATATTGAGATAGGGTTTGTTTTACGAATAATAGTTGGCAAACAATTGCGACTAAAAATATTTTCCTCATTTTTCTAAATTTTAAATTGATAACTAAATTTTATACCCCAATGAATTCTTTCCTGATAAGTGTTTAGCCACGTGGTATTTACACGATAATTCACAAATGACAAAACTGATATTCCATCGTTTTGGTTTATTGCCCGGTAATATCCTAACTCGGCATATATATCTGTAAAAAAACGATCATTGGAATATCCGGCAATTTTTCGAATATCTTTCACTAAGGTCCACCCAACACTTTGTGGAATTTGGGAAGCGACACCAACCTGTAACCCATTATACGCACCCAAGGATGTGAAAAGACGATTGTCATTCTTCGAAGAAAAATATTTCCTTATAACCACGGGAATACTTATTTCGATACATTGAAACTTATGGTATGTAATGTTAACCTGAGACTTAAATAAAGACGTTTGAAAACTTATTCCTGAACCTAACTCCAATCTATTAGAGAGTTGCCGCTGAAACTCAAATTCTAAGCCAGGACTAATGGGATAATTGAAACTAGATTCATAACTATCGTAACTTTGCTTTTGAAAGTCATCAATATTCACATAATGTGCCATCGAGACATTTATCGCAACGCTGTTCTTTTTTTCCTGCCCATACAGATTGGGTACAATAAAGATTGTACCAATGAACATTACCAATAATGCAATTCTTTCTTTCATTATTATAATTTTACATGAGTAAAGAGAAATTTATTTTGTGAGCTAAAGCTAAAATGGTGGTGACCGTTCCATGTTTTGGTTTTAAAGATTGTCGAAGTTAATAAACATATAGCGAAGAGTCTGTGAATAAACAAAAGGTTGCTTCTGCAATACATGTTTGTAAACATAAATGTATTGAAATAGACTTTTCCCCTTCTGCAAAGCAAGTCAGGGCTTCACTTGGAGTGAAACCCTGACTTATCTGGCAGATGCCATCTTGAAATTTGGAATTTGGAACCTGAAACCTGGAACTCTTGCTGCTAAACGCTGTTCATCGCCGTAACCGGATCTAACCGTGAAGCCGAAAGTGCGGGAATGAAACCGGCAAGAACGCCGATTACGCCTGAAATGGTCAGTCCCAGAATGATGTTTGCCATTGTAAGGGCAATGGACATGTCGGCAACATAACTAAATATGGCAGTGCCGATAAAAATAAGTATCAGACCCAACACGCCGCCCACCATCGAGAGTACTACCGCCTCGAAAATGAACTGAAGTAAAATGAAGTATTTTTTTGCACCGAGCGATTTCTGGATACCGATGATTTTGGTTCGTTCTTTTACCGACACGAACATGATGTTGGCAATTCCGAATCCGCCCACCAAAATGCTGAACCCGCCAATGATCCATCCGGCAAAATTAAACACCTTGAAAAATGCATCGAAACGGTTGGAAATCAGGCTCACCTCGTTGATGGCAAAGTCGTTTTCTTCCATCGGTTTTAGCCTGTGCAGCGATCGCATAATTCCTTCCAGTTCAGCCACAAATTCATCGTGGTCGGCACCGGGCTTCGCTTTTATATTGATAGTCTGACCCTGGTCGCGGTTACGCACGTCCACCATGTTCATGGCAAAAACCACCGGAATGTGAATTCGTTTGTCCATGCTGGTTCCAAACATGTCGGTTCCTTTCTTGGTATAAACACCAATCACCTGAAACCGGTATCCCTGGAATTTGATCATCTTGCCAATCGGGTTTACCTGATCAAAAAGTTTTGCGGCAATCTCACTTCCCAGAATGGCCAGGTTCGCTCCAGAATTCGATTCCGAATCAGTAAAATAGCGTCCTTTTTCAATTTCAAGGCTCCAGGTATTGATTAGAGCGTGGGTAGTGGCAAGCACTTCTGTATTTTCTGCCTTGCTGTTTTCGTACTGCACAGTGCGGTTGAATCCGAAAAAATAAACGGCATCTTCAATGGTTCTCGATCTGCGTGCCAGTTCTTCGGCCTCTTCTATTTTCGGAACAGGGCGGTTCAGGTATTTCCACCACGGATATTCTGTTTCGCCTTCAGGAGGAGCCCATGGCCATTTCTGAATATAAACCATGTCGCTTCCCAATGAATTCAGGCTGTTGCGGATGTATTTCTCCAGCGAATCAATAACGGTGAAAACAGAAATAATGGCAAATATACCAATGGTGATTCCCAACAGCGAAAGAAATGTCCTTAGTTTATTCCCACGAAGAGAACCAAAGGCAAACGAAAAACTTTCGAGAATTAATCTGGTTAACAGCATATCTTTCGATTTGACAAGTAAAAATACAATTCTAAATCCTAAAAATTAGTTGCATATTTCTGAAATGATTACAAAATCCGGAGAAATAAAATTTCGAAAATCAGTGTTACTATATGCTTAATTAAGCGGTTGTGAGCGAAAAAAAATCAAGGCGTTTTATTATCTTTGAGCCCAAATTACAAAAGGATTATAGATGAAGGACTTAAAAAAAATTAAATCAGCATTAATTTCAGTATATCACAAAGATAAGTTGGACAAGATTGTTAAAAAACTGGACGAATTAAACGTTACGATTTATTCAACCGGAGGAACGCAATCTTTTATTGAAGAATTGGGAACCCCGGTGGTTCCGGTTGAAGAACTTACCAGTTACCCTTCTATACTTGGTGGCCGTGTTAAAACCCTGCATCCCAAAGTTTTTGGTGGAATACTTAACCGCCGGGACAACATCGGCGATCGGCAACAAATATCAAAATACGAAATTCCTGAAATCGATCTTGTGATCGTTGACTTGTATCCGTTTGAAGAAACAGTTGCTTCAGGAGCATCGGAAGACGACATCATCGAAAAAATAGATATCGGCGGCATTTCACTTATTCGCGCCGCAGCAAAGAATTTTAAAGATGTGGTGATTGTATCATCACGCAATCAGTACGATACGTTGTTAAATTTGCTGAACGAAAAAGAAGGCGCCACTTCAATTGCCGACCGTAAAGAATTCGCAAGGCTGGCATTTGCAACTTCATCGCATTACGACAGCGCCATTTTCAATTATTTTAATCCTGAACAATCGGGAGAAGCCCGCATCAGCGTGAACGACGGTCAGGTGCTGCGTTACGGGGAAAACCCTCACCAATCGGCTACTTTTTTCAAATTCAATAACAGTAATTCTGAAATTACATTATCGAATGCTACGGTGCTGCAAGGCAAAGCGCTTTCGTACAACAACATGCTCGATGCCGATGCTGCCTGGAAATCGGCCAGTGATGCTTATTATTCAGTAAGTCATCTGGAAAATAAAGTGGCGGTTTCGGTGGTTAAACACCTGAATCCTTGTGGACTGGCTGTTACCGACAATATTATGAAATCGCTCGAGCTGGCATGGGCCGGCGATCCGGTGAGCGCTTTCGGAGGCATCATTTGTTTTACCGGAAAAGTTGATAAAACTATCGCAGAATGGTTCGAAAAACGATTTGTCGAAATCATTATTGCTACCGATTATACTCCCGAAGCATTGGAGGTTTTCAGTAAAAAGAAAAACCTGCGTGTGTTGGCAACTCCTGTCAAACCTGAAATAGCCGGTGAAAGATTGTACCGCTCCATAAGTGGAGGATTGCTTGTTCAGGATGAAGACGAAGGGTTGGAAACAGAATTTAAAAATGTGACTAAAATACAGTTCGACAGCAATAAAATGAATTTGTCGAAGTTTGGCTTGATAGCATGTAAGCATCTGAAAAGTAATGCCATTGCTTTGGTAACTCAAAATCCGGACGGTTCTTTCTGGTTAACAGGAGCCGGAATGGGGCAGCCCAACAGGCTCGACAGCCTGCGCCAGTTAACTATTCCGCGTTTTAACACGAAGGAAGGTATCCGAATTGAAGATTCAGTGCTTATTTCAGACGCATTCTTTCCGTTCCGCGACAGCGTTGAGGCTGCCAACGAATTTGGAATTAAATACATTGTAGAACCGGGGGGAAGTATCCGCGACGAGGAAGTAATTGCTGCCTGCGATGAATTCGGTATTGCAATGATTTTTACCGGAATGAGACATTTCAAACATTGATTTGAAATTGACATCCGGTCAGTTTTTTATTAGTATAAACATTAGAAAAACATACACATAAATGGGATTGTTTTCATTTTTAACCCAGGAAATAGCCATCGACCTTGGAACCGCAAACACAATTATTATCCACAACGATAAAATTGTAGTTGACGAACCATCGATTGTTTGCATCGATCTCAAAACTGACAAGCTTATTGCGATTGGCGAGAAAGCGCGTCAAATGCAGGGAAAAACCCACGCAAACCTGAAAACCATCCGCCCGCTGCGCGATGGAGTTATTGCCGATTTCAACGCTGCCGAGCAGATGATCAGGGGAATGATCAAAATGATGAATCCCAAATCAAGGTTTTTTTCACCTTCGCTGCGAATGGTAGTTTGTATCCCCTCAGGTTCAACCGAGGTTGAAATACGTGCGGTGCGCGACTCGGCCGAACATGCCGGTGGTCGCGATGTTTACATGATATATGAACCTATGGCAGCAGCCATTGGTATTGGGCTCGACGTTGAAGCGCCTGAAGGAAACATGGTGGTTGACATCGGTGGAGGAACTACCGAAATTGCAGTAATTTCGCTGGGCGGATTGGTTACCAACAAATCGATCCGTATTGCAGGCGACGACCTGACTGCCGATATTATGGAATACATGCGACACCAGCACAACATTAAAATTGGTGAACGTACTGCCGAAGAAATAAAAATAAATGTGGGATCGGCTTTGTCGCAACTCGACAATCCACCTGCTGATTATCTGATACAGGGCCCGAACCAAATGACAGCCCTTCCGATTGAAGTTCCGGTTTCTTACCAGGAAATATCACATTGTCTGGAAAAATCGATTTCTAAAATTGAAACAGCCATCCTCAGCGCATTGGAACAAACACCTCCCGAATTGTATGCCGACATTGTAAACCGCGGTATCTGGCTGGCTGGTGGCGGCGCATTGTTGCGCGGATTGGCCAAACGATTTACTGAAAAGATCAATATTCAGTTTCATGTTGCCGAAGATCCTTTGAGGGCAGTGGCCCGCGGAACTGGTATCGCACTTAAGAATGTAAATAAATTCTCTTTCCTTATCAGATAATTCTGAAAAGGAAGTGATAAACCTTCCGGCTAATGAGAAGTTTATTTCGTTTCTTATTACGAAATTATTTTTTGATGATGTTCCTGGCACTCGAAGCCATTTCGTTGGTGTTGATTGTCAGTTTCAACAATTACCAACGGGTAACATTTTTTAATTCAAGCAATAACTTTGCAGGGACTGTGTATGAAAAATTCAGTTCGTTCGACGATTATTTCAGCTTAAGCCGGACGAATGCCCGTTTGGCTGCTGAAAATGCTTCGTTGCGCAAACAATTACAGCTTCGGATGATGCTTCAGGAAAAATACCCGGTAAACCGGCCTGATACTGTTGAAGCGCCGGCCTATGTTTTTACTTCGGCAAAAGTGATCAGTAATTCAGTCAATAAGCAATTCAATTACATTACCCTGAACAAAGGATCGCGCCAAGGAATAAAACAGGACATGGGGATTATTGATGCAAGCGGTGTGGTTGGCGTGATTACCAATGTGTCGCCCAATTATTCAACCGGATTGTCATTACTGAATAAACGGTTCAGTATTTCGGCCAAGATTACCAAAAATAACTATTCGGGTGCATTGGTGTGGGATGGCGAACATTATAATTCTGCCGATCTGAAGGAAATACCATTTCATGTAATTGTCAATGTGGGCGATACCGTTGTTACCAGTGCAAATTCAGGAATTTTTCCTGAAGGCATCATGATTGGAATCATTAAGAAGTTTGACGTTGAAAGCGGTACCAACTTTTACAATATCAAAGTGGAACTTTCAACCAATTTTAATACACTGAAATTTGTAGAGGTGGTTCAAAATACCAAACAAACGGAATTGAAAAATCTTGAAAAAAACAACATCACTGAATGATTAAGGACTTCGGTAAATACGCGATCATGTTTGCGGGGCTCGTTTTGCTCCAGGTGCTGATCCTGAATAACATCCAATTCAGCGGTTTTGTGAATCCGTACGTCTATATTTTATTTATCATGTTGCTGCCTTTTACCATTCCGGGTTATGCAATTCTCGGACTTTCCTTCTTTTTGGGATTGTCGATCGATATTTTCAGCAATACCCCCGGAGTTCATGCAGGTGCTACCGTTTTGCTTGGCTTTCTCCGCCCCGGAATTGCAGATTTGATTTCATCGCGCGAGATCATTGAAAAGGGAAATACCCCGAATATGAAACAATTGGGTTTTGCCAGTTTCCTGAAATACACCATCATCGCAGTTTTTGCCCACCACCTGTTCCTCTTTTATGCTGAGGCATTTTCATTCCAGGGATTTTTCCATACTTTGCTTCGGACGATTCTCAGCAGCGTTTTTTCGATTGTGATTATTCTTGCCAGTCAGTTCATCATTTTTAAAAATTAACACCGGGTGGATACTTTCTCGAAACGCAAATACATAATTGCCGGAATCATGCTGGGAGTGGCAGCAATTTTTGTTCTTCGGCTCTTTACCATCCAGATTACCAACAAAACCTATAAACAATTTGCTACCAGGAATGTGCTCAGGAAGGTAATTACATTTCCGGCGCGCGGTTTGATTTATGACCGCAACAACGCGCTGATGGTTTACAACAAGGCTGCTTACGACTTAATGATTATTCCAAGGGAAGCCAAAGCATTTGATACTACTGAACTCTGTGGAATTGTGCAATTGGACAGAATTGAATTAAGGGATGCGATCAAAAAAGCCAAACAGTTCTCTTATTACAAACCATCGATTGTTGCCGGACAAATATCACCCGAAATTTATGCGCCACTTCAGGAAAAATTGTATAAATACCCCGGCTTTTTTGTTCAGTCGAGAACTTTACGCGAATACCCAAGTAAAAGTGCGGCGCAGGTGCTGGGTTTTGTAGGCGAAGTCAACCAGTCGTTGATAGAAAAGGACAAGTATTACCGGTCGGGCGATTACATTGGGGTTACCGGTCTGGAGAAAGCCTATGAAAATGAGCTTCGCGGAATAAAAGGGGTGAACAATTATATGGTGGATGTTCACAACCGGATCAAAGGAAAATACAATGATGGTATTACAGATACCACCGCCATACTGGGTCAGAATTTACTGACCGGACTTGATGCGGATGTGCAGGCTTATGCCGAATTGCTGATGACCAATAAAAGGGGTGCCATTGTTGCCATTGAACCGGCTACCGGCGAAATAATTGTGATGGTCAGCGCTCCGTCTTATGACCCGAATTTACTTGTTGGACGGCAGAGAAGTACCAATTACGGCGTGCTGGTTTCCGATTCAATCAACAAGCCAATGTGGAACAGGGCGATCATTGGAACTTTTCCTCCCGGATCGACCTTTAAACTGGTCAATGCATTGATTGCACTTCAGGAACATTCTATAACTCCTTTCGACCGGTTTTCATGTTCAGGACAAGCTTCATCGCCGATTAAATGCACGCACAACCATGTCAGTCCGCTTGCAATGCGCGAAGGCATACGCGAGTCGTGTAATTCCTACTTCTGGAATTTATTTCGATCTATGATCAACCATGCGCCAAGCCCTGCTGAAGGATTCCAGATTTGGCGCGATCATGTGATGGATTTTGGCTTTGGCCAAAAGGTTGGTACTGAATTGTCTTCCGAAGTAAAAGGAAACATTCCGGAAGTTGCCTATTACGACAAGTACTTTGGCCAGAAAAAATGGAATTCGATGACCATTCGTTCATTGTCTATCGGACAGGGCGAAATAACAGTAACACCGATTCAGCTTGCAAATATGGTTGCAACCATTGCAAACAGAGGGTATTATATTACACCTCATCTGGTGAAATCAATTCAGGATACAAACAGGGTTTACCGTGAATTGAAATACGATAAAAAAGAAACAGGCATCAACCCGGAATATTACAGCATTGTGATTGAAGGCATGCAGGCAGTGCTTGAGGAAACACGGTTGAGTCAGTCAATCCGTATTGATAGCGTGATTATTTGCGGAAAAACCGGAACTGTGCAGAATCCGCATGGAGCCGACCATTCTGCTTTTGTGGCTTTTGCACCGCGTGACAATCCAAAAATTGCCATTGCCGTTTTTATCCAGAATGCTGGTTTCGGCGCAACTTATGCCGCTCCCATTGCAGGACTGATCATGGAAAAATATCTGAACGATTCGATTTCGACAAGTCGAAAAGAACTTGAGCAGAGAATGATTGAAACGGATTTATTGAATGTAATTCAAGTTAAAAAATAAGCGACCGTGCCGAATAGAAACAACGTTTGGGCTAATATCGACTGGATCACAGTATCCATTTACCTGGCAATGATGTTCATTGGCTGGATAAATATTTATGCTGCCGTTTACAACGAAGAGCATAAAAGTATCTTCGATTTCAGTCAGCAATACGGAAAGCAGCTTATCTGGATTTTCGCAGCCATTTTTATTGCCATGCTGATGATAAATACTGATTCGAAGTTCTTTGTCGCCTTTGCCATGCCCATTTACGTAACCATTCTCCTATTGCTTATGCTGGTGCCTTTTATCGGTACCGAAATTAACGGAGCAAAATCGTGGATTCAGATAGGGAATTTCCTGCTTCAACCTTCAGAGTTTATGAAAATGGCCACATCGCTGGCCCTTGCGAGGTTTATCAGTTCGTACAACTTTAAAATGCACAATTACAAATCGTTGCTGATAGTGGCTGGTATAATTTTGATTCCGGTTGGATTAATTTTTCTTCAGAATGATACAGGTTCAGCCATTGTTTTTGGGGTTTTTCTGCTTGTACTTTATCGCGAAGGGCTAAACGGGATCGTTTTGTTTTTTACCTTTCTGATAGCACTGGTCTTTATTTTAACCATGGTACTCAATTCGTTTGTAACCATACTGGTACTAACCATTGCAGCATTCCTGATTAATTTCCTGATAAAGAGGAAAAGCAAACGAACGCTGGTTGCATTAGGAATTTTCACTGCCATTTTTGCCATTTTCTGGTTCATCAATTATTTAATACAGGGAAGTATCGAACCGGTTTATTTTATTCTGACGGCTGCTTTCCTGTCATCGGCAATTTTCTTCCTGTGGGCAATGGTACTGCATAAGAGGTCATTGGCTGTATTAATCGGTATTTACCTCGGAAGTGTTTTATTTACAGTGTCGGTCGATTACGTTTTCCACAATATAATGGAACAGCACCAACGCGACCGCATTAATGAATTGCTTGGAATCCAGTCAGATATTCATGGTGCAGGGTACCACGTAAACCAATCGAAAATTGCAATCGGATCGGGTGGTTTCTTCGGAAAGGGTTTTTTGCAGGGAACTCAAACCAAATTTGATTTTGTGCCTGAACAGAGTACCGATTTTATCTTTTGCACAGTAGGCGAGGAGTGGGGATTTCTGGGGACGACTTTGGTCATTGCCCTTTTTATGGGATTGCTCATGCGGCTGATCTATCTGGCCGAACGCAACCGGTCAAAATTCAGTCGTGTTTATGGCTATTGCGTGGCTACCATTCTCTTTTTCCATTTTGCCATAAATATTGGAATGACCATCGGTTTGGCACCCGTCATTGGGATACCTTTGCCTTTTTTTAGCTACGGAGGCTCCTCTTTGTGGTCGTTTACATTACTCCTCTTTGTATTTGTCAGGCTCGATGCCAGCAGGTTCGAACAGTTGAGCTATTAAGGGAATTTCAGGTTTCAGGTTCTGCTCCGAAAAAGTATTTTTGGGTAAATGTTTTTGGCTTTCTACGGAATTGAAATTCACATTGGTTCGCGCATTTATTTATCTGGAAAACCCGGTAGGGTTTACTATTGATGAACACCCCAATAAAATTGCGGGCAAAGTAAAAACCGCGAACCACAACCCCGCAGTGGGTTGAACGAAAAGTATTTCCCAAAATAAATTCAACCCGTCCCGGGTTGCGCTCTATTCGGGCCTATTCGTAATCCTCCAGTTTCACTGGAGGTCATTAACATTTAACTCCTTCGGAGTTGTGTCGCTTATTAAACTAATATCTTTTTTATTGACGAAAACCCGGTAGGGTTTACTATTGATGAACACCCCAATAAAATTGTGGGCAAAGTAAAAACCGCGAACCACAACCCCGCAGTGGGTTGAACGAAAGTATTCCTAAAATAAATTCAACCCGTTCCGGGTTGTGCTCTATTCGGGCGTATTCGCACACCTCCAGTTTTACTGGAGGTCATTAATATTTAACTCCTTCGGAGTTGTGTCGCATATTAAACTAATATCTTTTTTATGGACGAAAACCCGGTAGGGTTTACTATTGATGACCCCCAATATAATTGGGGCAAAGTAAAAACCGCGAACCACAACCCCGCAGAGGGTTGAACGAAAAGTATTTCCTAAAATAAATTCAACCTGGTTTGTCTGTAGTCAGGGCGTGACTTTGAATCACACCTTGACTAATAAATAATCGATGCCATCAGTTGTTTTAAGCTTCCCGTTGGTGACTATATACCTTAATGCTCATATAAACATTTTTTGTTAATAACTTATTTGGCACATTTTATTGTTTTGTATAATCAGATGTGTTAAATTAGTTAAGTTTTGAATCGATGGGGAATTATAGCGATAAACCAATTGTTTTCGGTCTTGCAGTATGATTTGAAATCCACATAATGCATGCTGGCGCCGAGTTGTACGAGTTTGCCCGTGTGGTTTACAAAATGGCAAAAATATCGGCTTCGCTCGGAACTCCCGGAACTCAAAGCATCGTCGAAGACCTTGGCCGCTTGTATGCCTCCAACGGAAGCAGCAACACCCCAAAAGTAACCGACTAAATGAATTTTTACCATGGCAGGCTGGGCTGTGTAAAGCCTGCCGGGGTAAAAATGAAACCTGACTTTTAATCAGTGATTGACAAAAAGCATGAAGCGAAAAAAAACATCGTGTCAGCCCCAAATGGGTGCCTACAA
>CAMDGL010000100.1 GCA_945897845.1 Chitinophaga pinensis
TCCGTTCTCGCTTTTACTGGTAAGCCACTTGTACAGCGGATGAATGTCATCACCTTTCACCGAAATTTTCGACATCATTTTAAAAGTTACTCCGTAATTTTTTTCACAGAATTCAGCAATTTCTTCGTTCGAGCCCGGTTCCTGTTTCATGAAGTTATTGGCCGGAAAACCAATAATGGTGAATTTATCGCCACCATACATTTCGAATAAAGATTGAAGTTGCTTGTATTGAGGTGTCAAACCGCATTTCGAAGCAGTATTTACCACCAGAACCTTTTTACCTTTCAGGCTCGAAAGATCGAAATCTTTACCATCGATGTCTTTAACTTTAAAATCATAAAATGATTTTTGACTGAAAGCAAGTGTTGTGATTAATATCAGACCAAAAATTAATGTCAGTGTTTTCATATTTTGTTTATTAATTTGAATTTAGAGTGAAACAAATTTGGTTCTGAAAAGTTTTATTGGCAACATAAAAGTATTGCATACAAGGATGTTTTCATATCATTCCTGATTTTGTTAATAAATTTCGCCCTTGCCATTGGGTCAGAATGATTATATTTGGGCGTTCAATGAAGAGAATTTATGGAGAATTTTATTGTTTCTGCGCGGAAATACAGACCCGATACGTTTCAAACAGTTGTTGGTCAGGCATCGATTACATCGACATTAAAAAATGCAATTAAAAACAACCAGCTTGCCCATGCCTATTTGTTTTGCGGACCACGTGGGGTTGGAAAAACTACCTGTGCGCGTATTTTTGCCAAAACGATCAACTGTCAGAATCTTTCGGCGGAAATCGAACCATGCAATCAATGCGAATCCTGTATGGCTTTCAACGGAAATCGTTCCTACAATATTCATGAATTGGATGCCGCCTCGAACAATTCGGTTGACGATATCCGCAACCTGACCGATCAGGTTAGGATTCCGCCGCAAATCGGGAAATACAGCGTTTATATCATCGATGAAGTTCATATGTTGTCTTCGAGTGCGTTTAATGCATTTCTGAAGACGCTTGAAGAACCACCGCGCCATGCCATTTTTATTTTGGCAACTACCGAAAAGCACAAGATTATCCCAACCATATTATCGCGCTGTCAGATTTTTGATTTTAATCGTATTAAAATCAGCGATATAGCAAGTCATTTGTTGCATGTTGCTACAAGTGAATCGGTTAAAGTTGAAAGTGAAGCGCTGAACGTAATTGCTCAAAAAGCCGATGGTGCCATGCGCGATGCGTTGTCGATTTTCGACCAGATTGTAAGCTTTTCAGGAAGAAATATTTCTTACAAAGATGTTATTTCAAACCTGAACGTACTCGACTATGATTATTATTTCCGGTTGGTCGATCTGTTCCTGAAAAATGATATCTCCGGAAGTTTGCTGCTTTTCAATGAAATTCTGGACCATGGTTTCGAAGGGCACCATTTTATCACAGGGCTCAGTTCTCATTTTCGTGACGTGATGGTTTGCAAAGATCCGGTCACCATTCAATTACTCGAAGTCGGGGGAGAAATCAAGGAAAAGTACAAAGTTCAGGCAACACACTGCGACAACGATTTCCTGATCGGAGCACTGCAGATAGCAAACGAATGCGATCTGCAATATAAAGCAAGTCAGAACAAAAGACTGTTGGTTGAGTTGGCAATTATCAAAATTTCGCAGCTTACCTTAAAAAAAAAATAGCTGACGAGACCGGCGAAGAGGCAATTCTGCCAATTTTTAACCTGACCGATCAGCTTCCTCAACAGCCTGCTACTTCGGTATCACAACCTGAAAAAAGTCCTTCGGTTGCAGTACCCAATATGCCACCGGTTGAAAAACCTTCCACGATGAAGGTAATCCGAAAATTGGGTAGTTCGTTTAGTCCGTCAATCAAAGATGCACTTTCAGGCAACAGTCAGGAAAAAAAGTTACAGGATGATTCCCAGAAAACCATTTTTAGTCAGTACCAGGAAAATGATTTCGAACCGTTTACTCAGGAAGAGCTGACTTTAAAATGGAATGAATTTCTGGAGAAGATGGCTGACCGTCCGAGCCTTTGTTCCGCACTTTCAAATGTTCCGGAAATAACCGATATCAATAAATTATCTATGAAAATTGGAAATTCGGTTCAGGAAGAAGATATCCGGCAGATAAAACCGGAACTGGTTTCTTTTTTGCGCAAAGAGCTCCGGAATTCGGGAATTGAACTTAGCACAAGGCTTGAAAAAATTGAATCTGAACGGGTTATTTTTTCGGATTCTGAAAAATTACAGATGATGATGCAAAAGAATCCGGTTCTGAATGAATTCAAACAAAAATTCAATCTCGATTTCCATGACTGATTGTTATTTTTTCTGAAACATTTCAGGAATTTTCTTGTTCAAAGTTAAATTAAAGTTCAGGGCTAATTATAATTTTGTATTTTTATTGAAAATTGAAAAACATAGAGCTATGATAAAAAAAGAAGTATTGGACGCAATAAATGAGCAGATTAACGCTGAAGCTTATTCTGCATACATGTACCTGTCGATGGCCGCTTATTTTGAAGACATGGGTCTTTCAGGTTTTGCAAACTGGATGAAAGTACAATATCAGGAAGAATCGGCACATTCGATCAAATTTTTCAACTATCTGACAGAACGTGGCGGACGGGTTACCTTAAAAGCAGTTGCACAGGTACCGGTTGATTTTAATGGAGTGGTGGATGTTTTTGAAAAAACACTTGCCCACGAAATACATGTAACGTCACTAATTAATAACCTGATTGATGTTTCGATCAAAGCAAGCGACCATGCATCGCAAAGTTTTCTGAAATGGTTTATTGACGAGCAGGTTGAAGAAGAAGCCAATGTCGAAAAAATCCTGCAGACACTTAAACTTATCAACGGACAGGGCAACGGTATTTTTATGATGGATCGTGAATTGGGACAGCGAGTCTTTGTTGATCCTAATGCGGCAGCATAACTTTTTTACAAATATTATTTGTAAAAGGCTGCCAATAGGTAGCCTTTTTTGTTGCCGGGAAATTTGTATTTTTTTAACATTTTTACTTGAATCATGAATGAAATGATTGAAAAAGCCTTCAACGGTTTTTATGAAATATGCAAGACGAATATTCCTGAAAAGGAGCATTCCAAAATTCAGGATGCATATCAATTTGCATGCGAGGTTTTTGGCGATAAAAGCTGGGAGTCGGGTGAATTAATAGTAATTCACTCTATTGAAGTGGCTAAGATTGTCGTTCAGGAAATTGGGCTTGGTGTCGATTCTACAATTGCGGCCCTGTTGCACAATGTTTTCTATATAGATCAGTATGCCAAAGAAATAGAAACCAGGTTTGGTAAGTCGGTAGCATCTATTTTGGAGGGAATGGCCAAAATTAACGCACTCGGAACCGATACTGTTGAATTACATTCAGAAAACTTCCGAAGCCTGATGCTGGCAATGGCCGGCGATGTGCGGGTAATACTGGTAAAGATAGCCGACCGTTTGCAGGTAATGCGTCACCTCGATTTGCAAAGTGACGCTGTACAAGCCAAAGTGTCAAGTGAAACATCCCATTTATATGCACCGCTGGCCCATCGGCTCGGATTATACTATATCAATTCCGAGTTATTGGATCTTTGCCTGAAATATCAAAATCCGGAGGCATACAAAGCTGTTGCCCTTCGGTTGAAAGAAACCGATCGGGAACGTGCGAATTTTGTAGCGGAATTTGTTAAACCCATCGAAAATAAACTAAATATCAGGGGTTTTTCATTTGACATGAAAGCCCGAACCAAATCCATCAATTCTATCTGGCGTAAAATGCAGACACAGAAAGTGGAATTCGATGAAGTAATGGATTTGTTTGCCATTCGTATTATCCTGAATACAAAACTTGTGAATGAAAAATCTGACTGTTGGCAAGTATATTCGATTGTGACCGAAGAATACCAGTCGAACCCAAAACGTATGCGCGACTGGATCACCATTCCCAAATCCAACGGTTACGAGTCGCTACATGCCACTGTTCTGGGTCCGAACGACAAATGGGTCGAGATTCAGATACGAACCCGAAGAATGGACGAAATTGCCGAAAAAGGTTTGGCTGCCCACTGGAAATACAAAGGTGGAACCGGTACTTCTGAAATGGAAAAATGGCTGGCCAATGTGCGTGAAATACTCGAAAATCCGGATTTGAACATGGTCGATTTTATCGACGATTTTAAAATGAATGTTTATGCCGACGAAATATTTGTATTTACGCCAAAAGGCGATTTGCGTAAACTTTCGGCTGGTGCAACGTTGCTCGATTTTGCCTACGAAATTCATTCCGGAGTTGGAGATAAGTGCGTTGGAGGAAAGGTAAACGGACGAAATGTGACACTGCGCCATAAACTTAAAAATGGCGATCAGATATCAGTAGATACCGCGAACCATCAAAGGCCCAAAATGGATTGGCTAGATTTTGTGGTGACCACAAAGGCCAAAAATCGGATCAAAGCCAGTTTGAACGAGGAAGTAAAGCGTGAAGCTGAGAATGGAAAGGAAATTGTACTCCGGAAAATGAAGAACTGGAAGATTGAGTACAATGACGACAGTATCCGAAAACTTCTTAAAAATTATAAGCTGAAACTGGCGCAGGACCTGTATTACAATGTTTCAGTCGGTAAAATCGATACACTTGAAATCAAAGAATTGCTGGTTGGTAAAAAGGAAGAAACCGCGAAACAACTGGTTACGGATATTCTGCCAAAAGAAAAAATTCAGGATTTGGAATTTTCGGGTGGCGATGACTATCTGGTGATTGACAACAACCTTAAAAACGTAGTTTACAAGCTGGCTCCCTGCTGTAACCCGATTTTCGGTGACCCGATTTTCGGATTTGTTACAATCAGTGAAGGTATAAAAATACACCGTTCAACTTGCCCGAATGCCCCGCAATTGCTTGAGCGCTATCCATACCGCCTCATTAAAGCAAAATGGCAGGAAACAAAGAAAAAATCATCGTTTCAGGCAACCATACGCATTGCCGGAACCGACGAAATTGGAATTGTTGGTCAAATCTCGCACGTAATTTCAAAGGACATTGGCGTGCAAATGCGTTCGATTAACATTGATACCAACAATGGAGTATTCGATGGAACTTTGCGGGTTTTCGTGAATGGGCTCGATCATCTTGATTTTTTGATGAATAAACTTAAGAGTATCAATGGTGTTATATCTGTTTCAAGGGCTGAATAGAAGACGTTTAATTGAAAATTTAAAGTATAAATAGCAATGAATGATTTAATGAATAAGGCAAAATTGTTGTTTGATCAGAATGAATTTTCGGGTTCATTCGAAGCTTTGAATGAGATTCTCCGGAATGATCAAAATGACAGTGGTGCATTTTTGCTTAGGGCGCGAATTCATTACAAAATGCAAAACTGGGGAGATGCAATGAATGATTATTGTTCGGTTTTGGAAATTGAGCCCGAAAATCAGGAAGCAAAATCTGGAATTGAAATGGCCCGAAATATTTTAGGGTATTTTACACCCGACATGTTTAATCCATAGATTTTTAGGGCAATCTATTTTATGTTTTCCGGTTGCCTTTCGACCACGAAAAGATGTTTTTTTCAATTCCAGTGTTAATTAATTCTTAGGTTTTATATTTGAAATTGCTATTTTTGGCATGAACTTAGTTATATCGGGATAAGAAATCTATTAAAAATGAATTATAAACCTTTAAAATTAATAAGTATGAAACGATTTTTTTTAGCTATTGTTTTTTGTTTTGGAATTGTAGTAGGATTTGCACAGGATGAGAAAAGTGCAATCGATTTGAAAAATGAAGGTAATGAAGCGTTAAGGACCAAAAATTATCCTACAGCTCTAAAACTTTACGAACAGGCTTTAAGTAAATGGGGTGATGAGCCAAAGGATACAGCAATGGTTTACAATATGGCTGTTTGTGCCTACCAGGCAAAAGAATTTGATAAAGCTATCAAATTGTTGGATGAAACGATTGCATTGAATTACAAGAAAGAAACCGCGTTGCTTTATAAAATAAACACTTACAAAGCAATGAAGAATGATGTAGAATATGTGAAAGCAATCGAGGTTGCTTTGGCTAATTCCCCCAACGATGCCAAGCTTAAAGGAATGTTGGCTACTGTTTATTTGAAGGAGGCCAATGTATTTTATTCTTCCGGTGCTAATATTCTTAAAAATGCAGCCGCTGATGTAGCTGCCGTAAAGTACAAGACTACTGATCCTCAGTATAAAGAAGCTACTGAAAAAGCAAAGGATGAATTTAAAAAGGCACTGCCGTTGGTAGAGAAGGCGCTTGCTATCGATCCTGAAAATGCAACTGGCAAACAATTAAAAGCTGCCTGCGAGCAGAATATTAAAGGATAATTGTTTTCGAAAAACTATTTAAAACGAGGCTGCCTGCGAAGGTGGCCTCGTTTTGTTTAAAAAGCAAATTCAAACGTTCTGTTGCTGATTGTAAAAACATTGTGTGAAAACGATTGTTTTTAATTGTGTATTTTAATTTGCAACAGACCCAATTTTATTTGAAATCATTTGCTGCGATATTGTTTGCTTTAATTGTACTTCTGAATAGTCAAAGTGCCTCTTTTATCTATTTGTCATTCAGGCTGAACCAGGCATATATAGCAAAAAACCTTTGTGCTAAAAAAGATGAACCGGTGAATAACTGTTGCGGCAAATGTGTTTTAAAGAAACAATTGGAGGCGAATTCAAATCAGGATGAAGGCAATTCAGAACCCACCTCTAAAATAAAATCCGCACCTTTATCTTTTGTGTGTTTCAATATTCAAAAACAAATTCAACTTCCTGAAATACAAAAGAATGATAATTTCAGGATAGTTCTCCCGTTTTACTTCAGGTTATCTACTTCAGGTATATTTCGCCCTCCCCGGATTTGACAGTTAAGGCTTTAAAATATCTTTCATTTATGCTTAACCGATTGGTTTAGTGTATAATCCTATTGTCAAATTAATTTGCAAATAATATGAGATTTTATCAATTGAAGTCCGGCATTCGCTGGATTATTGCCTTGTTTTTTATTATCAGTCTATCAAACACAGGTCTTAGTCAGCCTGGTCCTGGTAGAATTAAATTTCTTGATCAGGAATCTAAATCTGCCATTTCAGGGGTGGTGTTCAACTACGATCAACAAAAGGGAGTATCTGATTGGAATGGCGATGTTTCTATTTTTCACAAACCTGGCAAAACACTTTTTTTATCGCACACAAGCTACGGGCAGTGGAGTTTGACTGACGAAGAAGTACAAACAGCAATTTTGGCAGGCACCGTTTATAAGGAAGCCTTTGTAATTGGGCTATTGCCGGTAACCGTTTTGGCAGTTCGTCCAAAGTCTGGCGAAATGAAGTCGTTGACCATTGGGCAACATGATGGTTTGCAGCACGATGCCGGACAATTCTTGAATCAGTTGCCGGAATTTAGTGGAATCAGGAAGGGCGGAAATTATGGTTTTGATCCGGTACTGCGTGGATTTAAATACGATCAGTTGAATGTTGTGATTGATGGTGCCCAGAGTGCTCATGCGGCTTGTCCTAACCGAATGGATCCTGCAGTAAGTCAGATAGCATTAAATATGATGGAACAGGTTGAAATTCTGAAAGGCCCGTATTCACTCAGGTTTGGAAATGCTTTTGGCGGTGTGATTAACTTTACCTCTTTACCAACTGCATTTACTGATGATTTAAATGTGACAGGTCGTATTTCAGGTGGTTATGAAGAAAATGGAACTGTTTTGCGATCAGAAGGAATGTTAAACCTGAGCCAAAAAGCAATCAATCTCAAGGTTTTCGGCTCGTATGCAACTGGAGACGATTACCTTGACGGAACAGGAACTACGATTCCTGCTGATTTTTTAAGGGGAAGCTTCGGGACGAATCTTGGGGTAAAACTTGGGGAGACGCAGAATTTAAATGTATCTGCCACACGGAATTTTGCAAGAGATACGGAATTCCCTTCATTGGCCATGGATTTAATTACGGATGATACATGGTTGATCAATGCGCGACATGAACTTAATCTGAACGGCGATAAATTAAAAACATGGAATACGACAGTTTACGCTTCGCTGGTAGATCATTTAATGGATAATTCGTTGCGCATTATTGTTCCCCGGACAATGAATGTTGAAACCCCTGCAAATACCCAAACTTATGGAGGTAGGACTCAAGGTCTTTTCAAATTTGGCAATCGGGTACTATATGTTGGTGCCGATTATAAGAAATCAATGGCACAGGGCAATCGCCAAAGGGAAATGCTGACTGGCCCGATGGCAGGCAAAATACTGATTGATAAAGTTTGGCAGGATAGTCAGGTGACCAATGGTGGCTTATTTTCTGAATTTCAGTTGCCGATGGGTAATTCCACTCTTTTTCTGTCGGGTCGTATTGATTTTAACCAAGGCAGCTCGGCTGATTTATCAACTGAATTCAGTAAAATGTATCCTGAAACCGATGTGGCACAGATTAATCCCGGAATAAGCGCCGGTCTTACCCATGATTTTGGGAATTCCTGGTCCATGGGTTTGTGGTTGGGGCGTGTTCAGCGTAGCGGAAGCATTTCAGAAAGGTATATCAACTATCTTACCATCGGGCTTGATCCATACGAAGTG
This sequence comes from Chitinophaga pinensis, assembly GCA_945897845.1. Taxonomy (GTDB): domain Bacteria; phylum Bacteroidota; class Bacteroidia; order Bacteroidales; family Prolixibacteraceae; genus Aquipluma. The sequence continues at coordinate 8,633 of CAMDGL010000100.1, forward strand.
GTCGGAAACCCTCAGATTAAACCCGAAGTAAACAATCAGATGGACTTTGTTTTGGGGTATAAAACATTGAGTACTGCGTTTAACCTGACCTTGTTTGGAGCTTACCTGCAGAATTACATCAGCGCCGAAATTAATCCGGTTTTAGCTCCGCGATTGGCCACAAGTCCCGGAGTAAGGCAAATTAACAATATTTCTGAAGGAATAAAGACTGGGTTCGAATTCAGTTGGAACCAGAAATTGCTGGCTGGCCTGCAGCATCAGCTTGCCGTTGCCTATACTTACGGACAGAATTTGGCAATTGATGAGCCCTTGCCGGAAATAGCCCCTCTTGATTTTCGATACACAATTTCAGGATTGTATTTTAAAAACCGACTTAGACCGGAAGTGCAATTGAGGCATGTTTTGGCACAAAACCGGGTTTCTGAAGTTTTTGGCGAACAGGCAAGTACGGCTTTTACAATGTTTGATGTCAATGTGAAGTACAAAATAAACCGCATTTTGAATTTTTCAATAGGGGTAAATAACCTTTTTGATACGGCTTATTATGAGCATCTTAGTCGCTCTATTCCAGGAGCCACCAAAAGACCGATATTTTCTCCGGGACGAAATTTCTTCTCAACGCTAACGCTTAATTTCTAATAATTTAAAACAGTCTGGCAATTATAGTAAATTCTGCCAGACTGTTTTTATTAATCTTCCTGAATTTTCTTTTGTTCATGATAATGATATAGTCAGATAGCTGTATGTTTTTATTTGTACTACTTTTGGTGGCGGAAGAAACATACGAACCAAGAATTTTCAGGAGATAGGTCGATGGAATATGTAGTAAGGTATTTTTCAGAATTGTATTATCTGGTGGGCGAAATGGCTCCGTGGTTGTTGCTCGGGCTCGTATTTGCCGGTTTGCTGAAAGTTTATTTTCCGCAGAAACACATCGATAAATATTTGGGCAAGTCAAACTTCAAGTCGGCTGTCAATGGCTCTTTGCTTGGAGTTCCCATGCCGCTTTGTTCCTGCGGGGTAATTCCTACGGGTATTTCATTTTTCAAGAATGGGGCATCACGTGGCGCCACCAATTCATTCCTGATTTCGACGCCGCAAACCGGTGTCGATTCCATTTTTGCCACTTATTCCATGCTCGGGTGGCCTTTTGCAATCCTTCGCCCGATAGTCGCTTTTACAACCGGTATTTTTGGGGGAGTCTTAACCAATTTACTGATCAAAGAACCACCCAAAGTAGTTGCTCCACCCGTTAATTCAAAGTATGGCGGTTTTAAAATTGACGCTGTAAAACTGGGGAAAGCCAAAGAAACCTGTGCCGACGACTCCTGTGGTTGCCACGAACCTCTGAAAAAGGACAGTCATCCTCTGATTAAAGCAGCAAACTATGCTTTTGTCGAATTGCTTCAGGATATTTCCAAATGGTTGATTCTTGGATTTTTAGTTGCAGCACTAATTTCAGTTTTGTTGCCGCCCGATTTTTTCAGCATGTTCAAGGGCTACGGGTTTCTCGAAATTCTGGTAGTTTTGGCCGCTTCAATTCCAATTTATGTTTGTGCAACAGGTTCAATCCCAATTGCCGCTGTTTTGCTCATGAAAGGCGTTTCGCCCGGAGCTGCACTGGTTTTTATGATGGCTGGCCCTGCAACCAATGTGGCTACTATTACCGTAATTGCTAAAACCATGGGTAAAAAGTCCATGTTTATTTACCTTGCATCCATTACCGGAGGAGCTATTTTCTTTGGTTTGCTCACCAATTGGCTGATTCCTGCCGATTTTATCATGAGCCACATGAACCATTTGATGGCGCATGGCGAAGCCCACGAAATGTTTCCGAAATGGGTTGGGATTGTTTCATCGGTAATTCTGGTAGTTTTAATGGTTTCAGGATACATTGCTAACCGAATTCAAAAAAATATAAAAATGACAGCTGAAAAGTTTCAAACGATCAAAGTTGAAGGCATGACTTGCTCGCATTGCGAAGCCAGTATAAACCGCAACCTTTCGAAAATAGAAGGTATTGAAGAAGTGGTAGCTGATAAAAACACTTCGCAGGTGAAAATTAAGGGGTCAAAAATAAATCTGCCTGAAATTGAACGGATTGTGATAGATTTGGGTTATCAGTATAAAGGAATTTTGTAATGAACTGGATTGATTATAGTTTGGCCGTTTTGATAAGTATGCCAATTTTGGCAACTTTTGTTTTGGGAGCTTTTTTGGCCCGAAGTGGCAAACATGCAATGGGAAAACCTACCATTGAGCCAGTTTTCTTTTATACCGGAAAGTTTTTGTTATTTGGCGTATGGGCATTGTTCGGAGTAATTTCCGTTTTTCCTGAATACCGCAATTCAGTTCCTTTTTTAATTCAGGATTTTACTCCTGATGTGCAAAAATTGCTGGCAGCCGTTTTTCTGATTCCCGCAAATCTGATAATCGTTCCAGCCTACCTTTCAATGGGCTTGATTACCAATATTGGATTGCCAACCGGGAAACACGCACTTCGAACAAACGGCATTTATGCCATTAGCCGAAATCCGATGTATGCCAGTTTCTTTTTTATGAATACAGCTACTTTTTTGTTCCTTCCCAGTGTTTTGCTCCTGATCGTGAT
>CAMDGL010000101.1 GCA_945897845.1 Chitinophaga pinensis
CAATCAGAAAGTTATCGGGCAGATTGAAGTTTGTTATTCATTTGATCAATTGCCTGCAACTGACCAGATTTTTCTGCCCGAAGAATCAAATCTGCTGTTCTCAATTGCCGTAAAACTTGGCAATTTTATTTCAAAAGAAGAAAAAAAGAGCGCATTTCAGGCAAGTGAAGAAAAATATAAAGATTTGATTGAAAACATTAGCGACGTTATTTACACAACTGACAATCATGGAAATATTACATTCATCAGTCCCTCAATCGTCAGGTTGCTCGGTTATAGTCCTGAAGAAATTATTGGCAAGAATTTTTCCAATTTTACCGGAGAAACCAATGAACATTTGAAAAAAAGATTTCAAGAGATCAAGGATAAATCTGAATTACAAAGTGAATATCAAATCTTGTCAGTAACCGGAGAACCCTATTGGATGAGGTTTTCATCAAAGGCTTTAATCATAGAGGGGCAGTTTGTTGGCGTTAAATGAACCATATTCGACATTACCGAAAAGAAGCAGATTGAACTGGAACTTCAAAAAAGCGAATCACTTTACCGTTCCATCCTCAATGCATCACCCGACACTATCTTTATCGGTGATCTGCAAGGAAATGTGATTTTCACTTCACCCATGGCATTGAAAATGTTCGGGTACGAAAATGCCGGGTTTCCTTTAAATAATCCCCTATTCGATTTTGTCGATCCAAAAGATCATGCCAAGGCCAGAGAAGCTATTTCTCAAATGTTCCAGGGAATATTCACCGGGGCAACAGAATATGAAGGAATTAAGGCTGAGGATCTACTTTTGCTATAGAAGCCAATGGAGAGTTTATCCGCGATGCAGAGGGAAATCCTACCAAAATGGTTTTTGTCGTTCGCGATATTTCGGATCGTAAACTGGCCGAAGAAAAACTGTTTAAAAGCGAGGAAACCTACCGCAATCTGGTCGAATCCATTAATGATATCTTATACGATATTACCATTGATGGCACAATCAAATATGTAAGTCCTTCGATCGAAAGATTATCCAATCTTAAGGCTGAAAGCATTGTTTGACAAAATTTCTTCGGTATGGTACTTCTGGGGGAGGAGTCACCAGGTACGATGGGAAATTTCTCACCACTTTTTCTGAAAAGGAAGGATTAACCAATAACTATATTACCAGCTTATGAGGATACTCATGGGAAAATATGGATGGGTACCCGGTTGGGACCAAATATTCTGGAAGCCGGAGCGTTCGCTGAAAAATCAGAACGACCTGAAATTCCTCTTTTCAAAAACTATTCGTACGAGGATGGTTTCCTTGGTATTGGATGCAATCTGGGTGCAATTTTTGAAGATCGGAGCGGAACCATCTGGATTGGTTCTACCAACCGTTTAACCGCCATTCATCATGAAAGCGAAATTAGCGACACTGTTGCACCCAAAAGTGAACTTACAAATATTCAGCTTTTCAACGAAAATATTCCATGGATCAAACTTGAAAACAATATGGATACCAGTTTCGTGTTGGGAAATGGAGCGACGGTGGGTAATTTTCAATTTAGCAATATCTCAAAATGGTACTATCTGCCCGAGAATTTAAGTCTGGCCTACAACAATAATTTCGTAACTTCTAATTTTATTGGCATTTCGCAAAAACACAATCCTAAAATTAAATATCAATACCAACTTCGAGGTCTTTACGAAAGCTGGAGCAATCCAACTAACAGAACCGAAGTGTCTTATGGTAACCTGAAGCCCGGAAATTACCTATTCATGGTAAAAGCCAAACATATTTTGCTTCTTCAACCGAATACTTAAGGTTACAATTATTGAAAAGACAAAGTGAAAGAACTGAAATCTTTTAATACCTGTCCATGTTCTGTCCACGACATAAGGGCTGTTGCTTTTTTAATTATAGCTTCATTTGTATTAAAATTGCTTTTTCAGTTAAGTTTAAACTGCATAACAAAATTTGAAGCAGCCAGAATTATAATAGAATTCTGGGTGCTTTATTATATATGAAAATTCTCGTGCATGAGACTTCCACGAGAACGATTAATAATCAAATAATTAAAATCGATGTATTCGAATGAAACGAACATGCCACGAAAATGATTTTAAAGGAAGCGGCGCGAAAAAGAATGAAAATATAGTTTGAAGTGGAAATCTATTGGCATGTGAGTTCCATGAGAACGCTTAATAATCAATTATTTAATATCATTATTTTCTCATGAAAAAGATATTGCTGATTGACGATAATGATTCTCTTCGTGAGGTAATTACGGAAGCCCTGCAATTGGAAGGATTCGATGTAATCGAAACCGGAAACGGACTGAAGGGAATTGAGATTGCGAAAAAACAAAATCCGGATATAATTTTATGTGATATTATGATGCCTGAAATAGATGGATATCAGGTATATAAGCAACTAAAAGCTGATTGTGCAACTTCGCTGATCCCATTCGTTTTCCTGACTGCTTTGGCAGAAAAAGATGATTTACGCAAAGGAATGAATCTTGGTGCCGATGATTACATTACAAAACCCATTTCGCTGAGCGAACTATTAAAGGCAATTCATGTCAGAATAGAAAAATCAGGGAGGATAAATCTGGAGATAGAAAAAAAAACGAATGAATTGCGTGAAAGAATACTCCATGTTTTACCACACGAATTTCTGACTCCTTTGCATACCATACTTGGATTCGCCGGTTTGATTACGAATCAATCGGAATCTTTTAGCAAATCCGGAATAAAGGATATGGTTTTAACAATTGAAAATGCCGGAAACAGACTTCATGAAATGATTAATAGCTATTTAAGCTATGCAAGGATTGTGTCAGCAAGAAACTTTAATATAAATACTATGAAATCAATTTATACTTGTGGAACAATTTCCACTATTTCAGGAAACGTTGCTGAAAAGTATGACAGAACTGAGGATTTAACCCTGAATCTTGCAGATACAGAATTAATATTTGAACCCGATGATTTCAAGTTTTTAATGACTGAATTGGTGAATAATGCGTTTAAATTTTCAAAGAAAAAATCAAATGTGAACGTGATGAGTGAAATCCGTGACAATTTTGTAAAAATCAGTATTACAGATAATGGAATTGGGTTTCCCATTGAAAATATGGCGGATATTGGAGCATTTAATCAATTCAACCGAAACAAGCTGGAGCAGCGAGGATCTGGATTGGGACTGATTACTTCAATGATGATTGTTCAAATTTATAATGGGAAATTAGATATTACCAATAACGAACCAGGGACGACTGTCGTAGTTACCTTACCAACCAAATCATAGGTATTCTCTTAAATATGTGCGTATTCAATTACAAATAGTATAATATATTTTTTCTGAAAATGCTTTTACATTAAAAGAAGATTAAAATGTTTAAAGTGAAAATTATAAATGGTAAAGCCATTGATATCGATAATCTAAACACAAATAGTAAGATCGGTAGAATGTTGACAAATTTCTTTATGGAACGATATGAGATAGAGAAAAGAGAAGAATTTGATTTTTCTATCGCTGAAGGACAAATTTATTTAGCGTGGCCGATAGGTAAAGGGAAAGTTGTATTACTTAATAGACTATCTGAGGCCAATTAAATGATTGAATACCAAAGTTATTTTCTAACTTTAAGTCTTTTATCTTAAATTGATTTTGTCAGATTATTATTTCCTTGTTATAGCCAAAATGCGAAAAATAAAAGTCCGGCAATTCAAATTTATTAAACCAGGACCACCGGAAAGAATGTATTGAGGATATGAAAAGGAGCTTTACGGAAAACAACTTTTTGCCGGAGGATAAAACTGAAATTCACGACAAAGATCAAATTAAATATTCGTCTGAGGAGTACAGAAAACTTATTGATGAGTTAAAAGTACGTCAGTTTGAACTTGAATTGGCCAATGATGAATTGCGAAATGCAAATGAATTGGCCGAAAATAAGCTGCAAAAGCATATTAGCTTTTATGATTATGCTCCTTCAGGCTATTTCACACTTAACCGTGCCGGTATTATTCTCGAATTAAACCAAAGTGCCTCCCAAATTCTGAAAAAGCAACCAGATCAATTGAAAGGTGAAAAGTTTAATACTTTTTTGGATGCCTTTTCGGCTCCTGAATTCGATGTGTTTCTTTCAGCAATTTTCAAATCACAGTTAATAGCAAATTGTAATGTTTCATTAAAATCACCACAGGGTATTCCTGTAAGTGTTCTGATTGAAGGAATCGCATTACCAAATGGAGATGAGTGTTTGATTGACATGGTTGATATTTCAGGTCGAATAAAAATTCTGGACAAGCTTGTTGAAAGTGAAATGAAGTATCGGTCGCTACTCGATGACCTGAATGAGGGCATTGGAATTGTAGATATTGAAGAAACTTTTACTTATTCCAATCCGGCCGGAGATGCTATTTTCGGAGCTTCTCAGGGAGGATTGAGAAACAGGAATTTAAGAGAGTTTTTAAATCCCGGTCAACTTTCCGTTATTCAAAAGGAATCAAAAAAACGAAGTTTAGGAGAGAAATCACGTTACGAACTGTACATTACAGCCGATGATGGAAAAAACAAAACCATTTTGGTTTCCGGAACTCCGCATTACAATCGTGCAGGTGAAATCATAGGAACATTGAGTATGTTTTCTGATATTACAAAACAAAGGAACGATGAAAGGGAAATTAAGCGAAGATTAAAGCTTGAACTTATAATATCCGAAATATCGAACGATTTTGTTCATATTAAAAAAGAATATCTCGATCATTCGGTTAACCGCGCGTTACAAAAAATCGGAAGTTTTGCCGAAGTTGAACGAAGTTATATTTTTCTTTTTACCGAAGACGGTTTATACTGTAACAATACGCACGAATGGTGCAGTCCGGGAATCGAACCTCAAATAGATAATTTACAGGAAATTCCATTGGATTTAATGCCCTGGTGGATGGACAAACTTAAAAAATATGAGACCATTCATGTTCCACTAATTTCCGAAATGCCTGCCGAAGCTGTTGCCGAAAAAGAAATTTTAGAGGCACAGGATATTGAATCGTTGTTGGTAATTCCCTTGTTATCCGCCAATTCACTGATAGGTTTTCTGGGATTTGATTCGGTTGGAAAAACCAAAGATTGGAAAAATGAAGATATTCTGCTTTTAACCATGCTTGGCGAAATTTTGGGAAGCGGGTTTGGCCGAATGAAATACGAAGAAGATTTATTACGTATTAATACACAACTCGAACTCAAGGTTGAAGAAAGAACCCGGGAAATTAAAAATCTGCTTGAACTTAACCGGATCATTGTTGACAATGTCGGCTTGATAATTATATCAACCGACAAAAGTGGGATGATTAAATCATTCAATCCTTATGCTGAAAAAATGCTGGGGTATGAAGCCACAGAAGTTATTGACAAGTTTACTCCTCTTATCTTTCATGATCCGAATGAGATAAAGGAGAACAGCAAATACATTTCTCTTGATGAAAATCAGAAAAATGCACCTGATTTTAGTATGATAATCGACCGGAAGTTCAGTGAGGGAAATGAATGGAATTATATTTGCAAAGATGGCCGGAGGATAAACGTTTTACTATCTATTAGCAAGTTAGAAGACGAAATGGATAATACACTGGGATTTGTTGGGGTTGCAATTGATATTACCGACAGAAAACTCGCTGAAGATGCGCTTAGAACCATCACCCAGAATTTGACAATACTTATTCAAAATCTGCAGGCAGGTACTTTATTTGAAAATTCAAGCCGGCAAATTACACTCGTTAATCAATCATTCTGTAATCTTTTCGGAATTAACCTTCCACCTGATGCCCTCATCGGATTTGATTGTGCTACCGCTTCAGAAGGCAGTAAACACATGATGAAAGATCCGGACCAATTTATTGAACGCATCCTGAAAATTATTTCCAGAAGAGAAATTGTAATTAACGACGAATTGTATTTAGCAGATGGACGGGTATTCGAACGCGATTATATTCCAATTCTGTTAAACGACGATTTACTTGGCCATTTATGGCAATACCGCGACATTACCGAAAGAAAGCTAAATGAAAAATTCGCAATTATTCAGCGCGATCTGGGGTTCAGTCTGGCAGCAACTACCACAATTGAAGAGGCATTATCACAGGTAATTCAATCTATGCTTCAAATTGAAGAAATTAATGCCGCTGGTATTTATTTGATTGATCAGCAATCAGGCAAAATGGAACTCGTTGTACGTGAAGGACTCCCGGATGAATTCGTACAAATAGAACAACGGTATAATCAAGATCAGGTTCAATTTACAATTGCTAAAAATGGAGAACCTGTTTATGGATTTTATAACGAAATAATTAAAGACTCAACAGTATTTGTTCCTGAAGATCTCAGACAAATTGGAGTAATACCGATTAAACATGAAGGTAAGGTTATTGGCTTGGTCAATATTGCCTCCCGGTCATCTGAAAGATTAAAATTTGCTGCCAAAATATCACTTGAAATAATTGCTTCCCAGATTGGTGGCACACTAGCACGAATAAGCACAGAAAATGCGCTAAAGTTAAGCCAGCGAAATTTCCAGTTGATGTTCGACACCATCGACGACTTCATGTTTATTTTAAATGATGAAGGAAAGATCATTAAAACAAATCCGGTGGTTCGGCGACGTCTTGGTTACACGCAGGATGAGTTATGTGGAATGTCGGTTTTAGAGGTTCATCCTCCTTCAAGAAGAGAAGAAGCCGCATTTATAGTCGGCGAAATGCTTGCCGGACGATTGGATTTTTGCCCTGTGCCTTTGTATAAGAAAAATGGGGATTTTATTCCGGTTGAAACCAAAGTCGTATTCGGAAAATGGGATGGAAATGATGCCATTTATGGTATTTCAAGAGATATTTCGGAAAGATTGAAAGCGGACGAAACACTTAGGAAAAGCGAGGAACGCTGGCTTTTTGCACTTGAAGGATCGGGTGATGGCGTTTGGGACTGGAACATCATAACCAATGAGATATTCTTCTCGAAACAATGGAAAGCCATGTTAGGCTACTCCGTAAACGAAATTGACAGTACACTGGAAGAATGGAAAACGCTTATTTATCCTGATGATTTACAGATTTGGCTTGCCGATTTGAACATGCATTTTAATGGGGAAACAGAGGTATATGTGAACGAACACCGGATGCTTTGCAAGGATGAAAATTATAAATGGATTCTTGACCGTGGTAAAGTTGTTGAATGGAATGATGTCGGGAAACCTTCGCGAATAATTGGAACACATACCGATATTACTCCCCGAAAGGTTTTTGAAGAACAGTTGAGAAAAGCAATAGATAAGGAAAAAGAGCTGAATGATTTGAAATCGCGTTTTGTGGCAACGGCATCACACGAGTTCAGAACACCGCTCGCATCAATTCTCATGATTAGTGAAACGCTTATTGCGTATCAGAAAAAAATGGATGAAATTCAAATATCAGCCAGATTGATGAAAATTAAGGAGCAAGTGTTACACCTTACCAATATTGTGAATGATGTTTTGCATCTCTCAAAAATGCAGGAAGGAAAAATCGGATTTAATCCAAAAAATGAAGACCTGATTTTGATTTGCCACAATATCATTGAAGGATTTAACTCGACCATAATGGTTAAAGGTCAAATTTTATTCAATACATCGTTTAAAACGCTGATTGTTAAGGTTGATAGCCGGTTGATTACGCAGGCAATAAATAACCTGATATCAAATGCAATCAAATATTCATTTGAAGATCCTCAGATTTTGGTTGAGCTGAAACTTGAAAACAATGAATTGATCTTTAGTGTACAGGATAATGGAATGGGAGTACCCGAAAAAGACCAGAAACATTTGTTCACCCCATTTTTCAGGGCGGGAAATGCTTCGACCATTCAGGGCAATGGACTTGGTTTGAGTATAGTTAAAGAATCAATGCAAATGCATAGCGGATCGGTTTCGTTTTTAAGTAACCCAGCCAATGGGTCAACGTTTACTTTGCATTTTCCATTTGGGTTAATTTCTGATTATTGTTGATGCTTTTATTAATACTGATAAAATGATAAAAATCCTGATCATTGAAGACACCGTTCTGCTGCGCGAGAATATAGCAGATGCCCTGGAACTGGAGGGATATGAAGTGATTCATGCAGATGATGGCCATTCAGGGATTGTGAAGGCCAGAGAATGTATGCCGGATTTGATCTTGTGCGATATAATGATGCCCGATATGAATGGATATGAAGTTCTGAAATTATTGAAAACAACTGACGGGCAGGTTCCCTTTCCTTTCATTTTCATTACAGCTTTGGCTGAGCGTAAAGACTTCAGGGAGGGAATGGAGCTCGGTGCCGACGATTATCTGGTGAAACCTTTTACGATCAATGAGCTTCTGAACGCAATCAATACCCGACTTTCAAAGCATAACTCTGTTGAAAAGCGTATAAAATCGCAGGTCGAAAAAATTGAGAATGAGCTTAAAACCCGGATTTCGGAACTAAAAGAGCAAAATGAAAATCAAAAAGAATTAATCGATAATATTTCGGCTGTGAATACGGAGGTCATTGGACAACTTAATGAAAAACAGACACAGCTAATGCATGCGGCGCTTAAATCAATAGAGATTAACAGCACCCTTCAGGATCTGGCCAGGCAACTGGCAGCAGAACTTCAGAAAACGGGAATTGCCGAAGAACAAAGACAGATGCTGGTAGATTTAAGAAATAAGTTGCGGAAGAGATCAGTTTTAATAAATAGCTGGACAGTATTCCAATTAAAATTCAATCAAACTTATCCGAATTTTACTTCAAACCTAATCACCAGGTTTCCGCAGCTTACTCCACAGGACCTGATCATTATTTCAGCGACTTTCATCCATCTGAACACCCATCAGTTATCTGTTATTCTTGGAATTTCACCCGAAAGTGTTAGGAAAAGCAAGTACCGGTTAAAAATGAAACTCGGATTGGGAAAAGACATTGATCTAGCCAAATTTATTCACGAAACGAACAATATAACAAATTAAATGTGTTTTGCAGTCGGATTTTAATGTCATCAAACAGATTACTTAATCAACAAATCGTAGTTCGTTAAGAGAAATAAAGTATAAATTACAAGCTAATAACTTTCATGGGAATTGGCGAAAATTTAACCATCAATTAAAGCCTTATGGAGTACAGAAATAAAACCAAGGAGGAGCTGATAAGTGAGTTAGAGGATTTAAAGGTTTTGTTGGAAAGGCAGGAACACGAACGAAATCATATTCAGTTTACCCTCAATGAACGTCTGAAAGAATTAAATTGCTACAACCGCTTATCCGAAATCATGAGCAATCCAACGATTTCGGTTGACGAAGTTTGCACACAGGTTGTAAAGATTATACCCGATAGCTGGCAGTTCCCCGAATTTGCCGAAGCATCAATTACAATTGGAACCAAAACCTTTTCGACCCCGAATTTTGTAAAAACAATTCATTCACTTACTCAGGAAGTAAAAGTTAATCAGAATATTATCGGGCAGATTGAAGTATGTTATCCGGTTGATCAATTGCCCGAAACGAATCATGTTTTTCTGCCTGAAGAATCAAATTTACTTTTCTCAATAGCGGTAAAACTCGGCAATTATGTTGGCAAAGAAGAGAAAGAAATTGCTCTGCGTCAAAGTGAAGAAAAATATAAAGATTTGATTGAAAACATTAGCGACGTTATTTACAGAACAGACAACCAAGCCAATATCACATTTATTAGTCCTTCCATAACCAAATTACTCGGTTACACGCCCGACGAAGTTATTGGTAGAAATTTTATTCATTTTGTTGGATCAAGTAGCGAGCATTTGCAAAACAGATTTCAGGAGATTCAGAAGAAACTCGAACTTCTGAATGAATATTTGATTCCATCAAGATCCGGAGAACCGCATTGGATAAGATTTTCATCAAAAGCCATAACCAAAGAAGGTCAGTTTATTGGCGTTACCGGAACTCTCATCGACATTACCGAAACAAAACGGGTAGAACTGGAACTTCAAAAAAGTGAATCACTCTACCGTTCCATCCTCAATGCATCACCCGATACCATCTTCATCGCTGATCTGCAAGGAAATGTACTTTTCACTTCACCCATGGCATTGAAAATGTTCGGGTACGAAAATGCCGGGTTTCCTATAAATAGACCTCTATTCGATTTTGTCGATCAAAAAGATCATGCCAAAGCCAGAGAGGCCATTTCGCAGATGTTCCAGGGAGTATTCACCGGAGCCACCGAATATGTAGGAATCAAAGCTGACGGCTCTACTTTTGACATGGAGGCCAATGGAGAGTTTATCCGCGATGCAGAGGGAAATCCTACCAATATGGTTTTTGTCGTTCGCGATATTTCGGATCGTAAATTAGCTGAAGAGAAAGCTGAAGAGAGTGAACAGAAATTTCAGGCAATTATTCAGTCACAAGCTGAAGGAATTGGGTATGTAAATAAGGATGAAGTCTTTGAATTTGTCAATATTGCCGCTGGAACTATTTTCGAGATCGATTCAGAGAAATTAATTGGTGTTTCACTATTCGATTTTCTTGCACCCGGTGAAAAAGAAAAAGTCATGCTTCAAACTAATAACAGGAAAAATGGTAATTCAAATAACTATGAACTTGAAATAGTAACAAGGGCAGGTAATACTAAATTTTTACAGGTAAGTACGACTCCAAAATTCGAAAAAAATGGGAATTACCTTGGTGCATATGGAGTCTTTACTGACAATACCAAACGGAAGTTGGCCGAAGAAAAATTACTTAAAAGCGAAGAGCAATATCGTAAACTGGTCGAATCGGTCAACGATGTTATATACGAGGTAGATTCAAGCGGAAATATCAAGTTTGTCAGTCAATCGGTAGTCAATATATTGGGATACACCATTGATGAGGTGCTTGGGCAAAATATCTTTGATTTTATTGTTCCGGAAGATGTTCCGACGATCATAAATTCGCTAAAAAATCTTGCATCAAAAGACTACAGCTTCATGGAATACCGATACATAAGAAAAGATGGCTCCATACGTTGGGTCCGTTCATCTACAACTGCAAACATCAAAGATGGGGTGATGATTGGGGCGACGGGAACTTTAACTGATGTAACTGACCGAAGGATAGCTGAAGAAATGTTGAAAGATAAAACCAATTTGCTGACCAATCTTATCATCAATTTGCAGGAAGGCATTCTGTTGGAAGATTCAAATCGGAATATTGCATTAACCAACCAGTTATT
>CAMDGL010000102.1 GCA_945897845.1 Chitinophaga pinensis
TTTTCCAAGGATGGAAGAAATAGTTTTTTCTTCGTTGTAAGCTGGAATAATAATGGAAAGCAAAGTTCTACTCATTCGTTTGATTTAATTAGGCAGAAAATTGTAATTTAAATAAAACCAGAAATATCTCAATTAATTGTAATTGAGAACAGTTTTTTGATGCAATTATCCGGCTTTAAAAATAGTTGTTTTTTTGTTGGCAAAGGTTTTGTTTTTGATTCTTTTCGACAATAATTGTGGTGAAGTCAAAATCTGTAATTTGACAGAAATGTATAATCTACACCGGTGTTTTTATTTCTTCTCCTGTTGGCAATGGCTTAAACTTAGAATATACAAAACGAAAAACCGTTAGATGATCGATGCTCAATAAAAGAAATTACCTTTATAAAAAATAGCTACCATGAAAAAGGTAATTATCATTTTGACATTTTCCATACTTATAGTGGCTTGTAAGAAAGAAAACAAAGTACCAACTGCAAATGCCGGAATCGATCAATCTATCAATGAAGGAGCAACAGTTACCCACGATGGATCAGCATCTTCCGATCCAGATGGGGATGCGTTAACGTATCTTTGGACGGCTCCTTCAGAAATTAACTTAAGCTTGCAAACCGATGCCAAACCAACTTTTACTGCTCCCGAAGTCAGCATTGAAACCAAATATACCTTCTCGCTGGTGGTGAACGACGGGCAAGAAAATTCTATTGCCGATGAAGTGGTTATTACCGTTGCAAATGAAGATAAATTCTTAACCTCCATTAAAGCTGGTCAGACCGATGGAGTTGGAATAAGGTATGTTGATTTTGTGCCGGATGCTAAATTAGCATACGGGAATAACTCTTATACTGCAATTTTAAATCTCGACATGAACAATGACAGCATCGATGATTTTGAATTGAACTATACATCGTTTGCCTATGGTAGATGGTATCAACAATATTCACAAATAACACCATTGGGAAATAGTTCAGTCTGTGTTTCAAAGACTATCACCACACCCAATTTCGCTTATGCTGAATCACTGGAATATGGAGACACCATAGGCATTAACAATAACTGGATAAATTCAAAAGCGTATTTATATAGGTTCTATAAGAATTGGCAATATATACAAAACCCCGACACAGTTATAGTAACTGAAAGTTTTTATGGGGATTGGTATAATCAAAACAATATATATGTGGGAGTCAAAATTATTAAGGATGACAAACAATTATTCGGTTGGATTGATATGAAAGACACTACAGTGCGCCGATATGCAGTTACCAAACCTTATTGAATATGGAGTCTATGATAGCCAAGTGATTCTGCTTTTTTCAAATATTCAGCCTGAAGGTAATTCAGCATTTTCTTCAAAAGTAACTATAATATCAGTTTTTCAAAATCAATTTCAGTACCGTGGTTTTTCCTGAAGCGGTAATTTTGCATATAAAAACTCCGCATGATATTTTTCCTGAAACGGTATGTTTGGGTACCCATTGAACCAAATGACTTCCCTGATTTTCGCGGGAATTAACCAGCGTTTCCAGCTTCTGACCGGCCAGATTGTAAATGCTCACATTTACAAAACCGGTTTCAGGAAGGTTATACCCAATGGTGGTATTTTCAGTCAGCGGATTTGGAAAGGCAGTTGCGTTAAAATCATTTTTCTCTATATTTTCTTTTGCTGAAGTAAGGGGAGTGCCGTTGACCAGAATTTCATCGAACCAAATCTTTTGTGTTCCGAGGGCGCCAAATTCAGCAATAAATTCGAGGCGGTCCACCGCTTTCCAGTCAAATTTGCCAACCGGGGTAAACCATGCATTGTCCCACGAGCCGGTTTCTTTGAAGTTTTTCAGTGGAATTTTCACGTGCTGCCAGGTTCCGTTCCAGGTAACTTTGGTCTGATCGATGGTGTAACTGTTTCTCCACGGATGATCTCCAGCAACGGTCGTTTTTGTATCAATAAACCTGATCTCAAATTTGGTGTTGGGCGAGTCGCCTTTGACCCAGAAATCGAGTTCGTAATTGTTTGTTGCCAATCGAGACAGGTCTTTGTCGGGCTTCAGATCAAAACCCGGCCCCGTGTATTGGTTGCTTCCGGTCCAGTACAATGAATACTTTCCGGTTTGAGGCTGGGTGGCCGAATAAAAATCAATCGTTCCGTTTCCGGCACTGCCCGATGCAAAAACTGATTCTCCAATGAAATCGGTATAAACAGGGAACGGTTTTGTATCAGCTATCAAAACAAATTCTTTTTGTTCAGGGATATTAAAATTCAGGCTTTTCAGAATTTCTGTGTCCAGATCGTAGTCGAACAATTCGTTGGTTCCTTTTTCAAACAGCCCAAATCCTCCCTGATAATCCCAGATAGTCCAGCTAATTCCTCTTTCTTCCAGATATTTACGTACCACATCATACCAGTAAACACGGTCGGCATGCGGACTATTTGGAATATAGACACCAAACTCGCCGCAAAAAATCTTTACATTTCTGCTGGTTTTAAAACTCACTGCAACATCAATCAGTTGTTTTACCTTGGCAACAGTACCATCGTTCTTATAGTTGTTCAGCGAACTTTCAACCCATGTTCCTTTTGCACTTGCAGGTGTAGGAGGCATTTTGGATGCATTGTACGGAAACGGAACGTTGGCTAAATCCTGCATATAGTCGGTCCATGTGGCGCCCTGATGGGTGAACATGAACGGATCGTAAAAATGGAAAGTGTAGATCAGGTTATTGTCGCTATAAACCGGCATATTCTTCAGCTCGTTGTAACTATTGAATCCTGAAGGCCCAACAACGATGGTATGTTTGGTATCGATGGCACGAATGGCGTTGATGACTTTTAGCTGAATCTGGCACCAAAGGGCTGTTGTAATTCCGTGAGGTTCGTTCAGGACTTCGTAATAAATGTAATCCGACCGGTTTTTGTAATGTTCTGCCATTTGTGGCCATACTTTCAGCAGAATACCTTCAACCGATGGTTCGGTGTTGGCATTCGGATCGAAAGTGTGGTTATCGAGCAGTAAATGCATTTGCAATTCCTCGGCCCAGTCAACCACCTGATCCATAAAATCGAAGAACAGCGGATCGATGGTATAGTTGGGAGTGCCATTGGTCATGAAATGCAAATTGATTGGCAAACGGACAACATCGCAACCCAAACCTTTGATCCGGACAAAATCCTGCTTTGTGTATTTGGTAAATTGTATCTGTTTGGCATTTTCAGCCTGAAACCAGTTGGTTAGATTCACCCCTTTGGTGAAAGGAGTCTGGGTCGAAGCAGTTAAAAAACAGAAGAAAAGTATTAAAAGAAGTGGCGTTTTCAGATTTATTTTCATCGGTTGACAGGTTAGTTTTCAGGTAAAAATAAACAAAAAAAACTGGTAGCCTGCATAATTATCAGGCTACCAGTTTACAAATATCAAATGAAAAAAAATTAGTCGAAGATATTGATGTACCAGTTTTTTTCAATCATCAGTTTGGCTCTGATGGCTGCCCGTTGACTGGCAGGAAATTTGGCAGAAACTTTATCAGCCAAATACTCCGGTTTATTTCTGCGTTTGGCCACACGTATCAAATCGTAAAAACGTTCGCCTTCAAAAGCCAGTTCTCTGGCCCTTTCGTCCATAATAAGTTCTTCGAGATACAATTGTTTACCGTAAAGGTTGTTGGTAAGGTTTGTATAACCAATAACTTCGTTTGTGAATGGATCCTGAATATAATTGTAGTTATCAACTTTAATACCTGCATTCAGATTTGTTGTAAACCCGGCCCGGCCGCGAACTCCAAGTTGCTCACGATTGGCGGATACATTGTAATTGCTGCCATCGTTTACAATATTTACCGCATTGGTGGTGAACGTTGAAACCAATCCGTTGCGTTCGAATGCCCACCATGTATATATTTCTGCCAGATAAAGCTGAATACCTCCGGCGCGATAGATAATAAAATTAGCGTCCTGATCGTACGTGCTTTTTCCAATCGAGTATTTCGAAACAATGGTATCAACATCCTCCATGATCGAAGTATATGTGCGAATGTCATTTTCTCTTTTTAAAATCAATACTCCTTGAATAAGTCCTGCCGGTTGTACCAACCCATTTTTTACGTACTGGTAAGAAGAGCCATATCCACGGACAAAATCACCGGGAAATCCTCGCTGATTTGGATTCAGCCTGGTAAGTTCTGGTTTTGTTTGATCCGGCACAATTAAACTGTAGAATCTCCATTGGGTCTCCCACATATGAACGGCGGTCCGGGTTGGTTTCAGCATGTACTGATGAGGTTCAAATGGTTCAAATAACCGTTGAAAATCATTTTGTTGCTGGTTGGCTTTGTTGAACCACAAGGTATAAATATGCTCTCTTACATCGATATTGGTGAACATATTCTGCCATGAATTATTGGCAAAAGTACGGTCGAGCTGATATCGGTAATTGTCGGAAGTCATAAAAGCAATTGCATTCAGGTGTTTGGCCGCCTGGGTAAAATCGCCGTTTGTCAGGTACATTTGCCCCAGCAAAGCATGCCATGCATAAGTGTTCCATACGGTAACTTCCCACGATCTGTCGTTGTTATCGATATAATGGTTTACACCCACTGCCGGAACTCCGTCAACTATTTTTATCTCTTTTTCAAGCTGATCGCTGAATACACGAATTACCATGTCCAAATCATAGAATTGTTTTTCAAGGGTAATCGGAACATTGTAGGTAGTATCGTTGTAAAAACCTTCTTTCCCGAAAATTATATGTATCTTATCAACATAGGTAGAACCGGAATTAATATATGCTTCAATTTCTTCAACAGAAGTCAGCGACTCGTGAATAACAGGTACTTTTCCGTAAATTCTGACAATATTGAAATAAGCCCATGCACGCATACAAAGCGCTTCTCCGTATAATTTGTCGTAGTTGGTAGCACCAATCTTTTTATCCAAAATCTCCGGATGATTTTTCTTTAATACAGTAATGAAACTGTTGCAAGCCGAAATCAGTTTATAAAAATTTGTAGGATTGGCGTATTTGTTAGTTTTTGATGCCTGAAAATTATGGATTTCAATCAAATCGGCATCGGCATTGGGTGTAACTGTCAGCAAATCGGCTCTGAGTTCGCCCAAAACAACCAATTGTTCCACCAATTCCTGCTGTAATCCATACAGTCCCATCGCCACCGAACGATATTCATACCAGTCGTCAAATAACTGATCTTTGGTAACATTCAAATCCTGGTCCGGGTCAAGAAACTCTTTACAGGAAGGAAGAAAAATCAGTGAAATCAAGACTGAAATGATAACAACGGAATATTTCAGATTTTTAAGCATGATTTTTATTTAATAAATTTTATAATCCAAGTTTAATACCGATAATAAATTGCCTGGCCTGAGGTGTCTGGCCATAATCAATGCCCTGTTCAGCATGTGAATAAGAGTAAGCGAATTCAGGATCATATCCCAGGTATTTTGACACTGTCAGTACATTGTTTGCTGAAATATAGAACTCTGCATTTCTGAAAGTCAGAAATTTATTCGGAATACGATAGCCCAATGAAACGTTTTGAATCCTCAAATAGCTTCCATCTTCAATCCAACGTGTTGAAAAAGCTGAGTTCCCAACCGGGTCTTTCCACAAAGCACGTGGAACGTTCGTTACCTGTCCATCATACTGCCATCTGCTTAAAACGCTGGCGCTCTGGTTTTCAAGGCCGGTCATCTGTTCGTTCTTGTAGCGCACGTAATTGAATATTTCGTTGCCCGTAACAAAATTAATAAGTGCATTTAATGTCCAGTTCTTATAGGTAAATGTATTTTGAAATCCGCCATACAAATCCGGCATCGAAGAGCCAATGGCTTTTTTATCGTATTGGTTAATTATACCATCAGGTGATCCGGTCGGGCCTGATAAATCGGCATATTTGGCGTCACCAGCCTGATATTTTACAAATTTGTCATTCATCAGATTGGCGCTTGCAGCTTCTGCTATTGAGCTATATACACCTTCAAACACATAACCATAAAAACTATTGGCTGATGATCCGATTTGATTTACTATTTCCCCGCCTTCAACCTGCGAAATCAGCATATCACCTTTCAGCTCTGTAATTTCATTCTTTATTTTTGTTAAATTGGCCTGAATGTCCCATTTAAACGATTTACTATCGACGATCCGGAGAAAGGCACTAAGTTCTAATCCGGTATTTTGCATCTTGCCGCCATTTTCGGGGCGATAGCTGTAACCCAGGTAAGATTTCATGGGAGTAAGAATCAGCATATCGCTGGTGGTCGAATTGAATAAGTCAACCGTAGCCCTCACCCTGTTTCCCCACAAAGCAATATCGAGCCCGGTATTTAGCTGACTTACCGTTTCGTAGCTCAATTCCGAGTTCGAAATAATTGCAGGATACAAACCTACTGTTTCGCGGAACCGAACACCCTCATAGTAGTCAGAAGCATTTGATTCTCCAATATCGTCGTTGCCTGATTTTCCGTAGGAAGCCCTAACTTTAAGTTCATCCAGCCAGCTAAGTTGATTCAGGAAAGGTTCGCTTGATAAACGCCATCCGAGGCCACCGGAGTAAAACAAACCGAAAGGTTGGTCGGCTATTTTTAAAGTATGAATTGCATCAGCTCCCACTCTTGATGAACCATCGAGTGAAACACTGGCAGTTAACAGATACTTGTCTTTAAAAACATAATTCAGGTTCTCGTAAAGGGTAATCCAATTCCATGATTTGTTCTGACCCCCAATTCGGCGCAGGTTATTTACTCCGTCTCCGATTGACTGATATTGGTCGTTTTCATGGGCATTCATACTAATTCCCCAGTCAAGCTGATATCTGTTTGTCTTTACATTCAGGCCCGTACTGGAAGAAAGGATGTGCTTTTTATTAATGATTTTCTTATAAGTAAGATAAGTGTTGTTGTTAATTGACAACAGATAATTATTGGTAGCTTTTGCAACATTTCTGGCTTCATCGTTGTAATAATGTGCCATCCCGTGATTGGGCATGAATATGGATTCTTTCAGCGCATTGTAGGTAAGTCCGAAATTCGTATTCAGCATCAGGTTTTTTGTCATTGTCACCTCAAAACCCATGTTAGTCAAAAAGTGATAATTACTGTTTGCGGCTTTAAATTTATCGACGATTGCAACCGGGTTGCTTACGCCCAGTTCATCCACCTCGCTCAAAGCTGTTACCATATTGCCTTCAATATCGTACTGGTACGGATTCAGCAACGGCGATTTGCCCAAAGCAGCAAGAATCGGGTTGGTTTCCTTCACTTTTGCCGATTCTTTCAAATTAGAAGTGTTGTAATTCAGTGATACGCCGGCATTCATTCTTAACCATGTGAATATATTTAAGCGGCTGACAAAGCGAAGGTTATAGCTGTCGTATCCTGTGTTTTTAACGACTCCTTTACTGGTTATATAACCGAATGAAAGGCCATAACGGGCAATTGCATCCCCACCTTTTACTTTCAGGTTAAAGTTGGTAAACATCGAATTGTCAAAAATCTTTTCCTGCCAGTTTGTGTTGTGCTGGTAATCAATGAAACGTTCATCACCTTTTTCAAGAAATAAGTTGGGATAATTTAATCTGATGACTTCTTCATACAATCCTGAAGAAAATAATTCCTCGTTTGCCAGTGTTTTGTGCTGGCCTGCATTGAGCTGAGGTATCAGATTGGAAGGTGAAAGTGAATATCCTGAGCGCAGGTCAACATCAATTGAAGTCTGTGTTGCACTCGGGTCAAGGGTTTCGATAAAGATTACGCCGTTGGAAGCTTTCGATCCATATGTTGAAGTAACCGTTGGATCTTTAACAATGGTAACATTTGAAATGTCAAGTAAATTGACACCATTCAGCGGGCTATATGCATAACCATCAAGGTTTGATCCGAACAAGCCAGGGCTTTCCATCGGAACACCATCAACGATATACAATGGCTGGTTATTTGCATTGATTGAATTAATACCACGTAAAAAAACTGCAGCGCCGGTTCCGGGAGCTCCTTCTCTACGGATAACATTCACTCCGGGAGTTTTTGCCTGCATCAATTCATCGATTGAATACGCTCCTGTTTTATAATTATTGTCCGGTTTCAAATCGAAATACGAAGACACGATATCCCGTTTAATTCTTTTTTGCGAGAGCAAGGTCAGCGGATCGTCACCATCAGGCAAATCGTTGTCAGTTAGAAATACTTTCAATTCAGTCCGGTTGTTCAGAAATACCCTTTTGTTTTTGTATTCGCTTACCGGTGATATATTTAACCAGTTATCACCTGAGCTCGACTTAATCGTAAATTCTCCTGCGTCGTTGGTAACTACCGGCAACTGACTGGAACCCTCAATGCTGATGGTAATATTTGAAACCGGAGTATTTGTTCCTGAAACGATCACTCCTTTTACAAGAATCGAGTCATTTGTCATTTGGCCCTGAGCCTTTGATGAAAATAAACTCAAAAGCAATACAGGAACTATAAGCGCCGCTTTCTTCCAGTTTGCAGTGGTGAATGGGTTATTAATCATTGTATCAATTTTCATTTTTATGGAATGAGACCAGATTATCTTCAAAATTAGTTAAGCTCGTTATTTTCTTAATTATTCAACGACCGGAATGAATTTAATAACATCGATTACCAGTCCATTATTAGGTGCACTTCCCGGTGCTTTGTATTCAAAGCGTATCGTTGGTTTGCCATAATCAGTAATGTTGTCCACATAGCAGTCGAATCTGTTATACCTTCCTGTCGGAGCGAAGGTCTCACCGGTTACACTCTTAATCAGCCCACGGCCTTTCACATAGTCGTAATAATCAAATGTTTTTACCAATATGTTATTGACATAAATGTCATAAATTCCCCCGATATCCATGTGTGTGTGTACCTCCATGCGGTACTTTCTCGGGAAAAGGTTTTTTGTATTAAACTGAACTTTATAAATCCCTTTATAACCTTTCGTAAAGTTTACTGACAATATGGAATCATTTGATGCACCTTTTATATATTGGTTGAAAACATTAAAATTGGTCGTGCTTGTTACAGATACTTCTTTTCTCCATGCATATCTGTTAATACCGGTGGTTCTGGCCAACCATTCGCCTTCCATCTTTTCTGATCCTGAGAACAATGAATCGGGTACTTCAAAATTGGCGTAGTCGTAAAAAATGCCATTGCTGCTCAGGTATGGATTTACCGGAGTATAATTGGTAACAATACTGTCACCATTTATATTCATCATTGTAAATTTTCTGCGTTTGCTAAGAGCGCTAACTGGCACGAATTCATATGGTTCTAACATGTTCAGGAAAAAACCATGCTTCAGTAAGTGCGGAATTAAAATCTCTTCCTGCCATCTGATTGGTATATTCCTGTAATCAATGAACTTCCCTCCCAGCTTTTGGGCCATTAAATTCAATCCGTTTTCATAGTTTGCCTGTTTTGGATAAACCAGCGTGACAGCCCATTTTCTGAATTCAGAGGATACAGGGAAATATTCATATTCGAACATATTTGCTTTTATCGAAACCGTGTCATAAACAGTATTCCCATTTTCGTCAAATCCGATAGGGCGGCTTTTTTCCTGATCAATAATTATCGTGTCTTTCGAGTCAATATAGGCTTTCAGATAAGTATTGTTCTTGGCTATAAACTCGTACAGATTTAGTTTTGGAACTGCGACTTCGCTCATGACAAAGAACTTGCCATTGATATACAATGGACTTTCGTAGTAAAGCGCGATACCATCATAGGTTGGTTTTCCGTTTAAGTATTCAAAAGTTGAATACTTCTCAGCAAACGTCTGTAATTTTCGTTTTCCCTGAATATCGACAGGTTGAATAAAATGCCTTGAAATATGGTAATTCAGTATGGTCGTGTCGCTCACTTGCGACTTAACCAATTTTGCCATAGCAGCATTGTCAGGTACAAATATCGTATAGGTATCATCGGTCAAAAAGAGTGTGTCGTATTTGTATTTTTCAATCATAGCGACAAAACTCGACAACTCGCTCTTGCCTTTGATTGCTTTCCAAACATTTGTATTAATTGTTTCGGGTTGCTTGTTATAGTGGTCATCCCAGTTATCGGTACACCCGATTGCTGTAACTATAATAGCAGCTATTAGAATTTTGATTATCGATGTCATTATATAGTATGTTTAAATTGGTTCGAACCTGATATAATCCCATTTAAGGATACCGGGAATCAGCGATTTAATCTGTATTGCATGACTATCATATTTTTTAAAGTCAATTGTTCCGACTTTAATATTTGCATACGGATTATTTGCATTTCCTCCTTTGGTAAGATCAACCAAACCGCCCAGTTTTATTCCATCAACCGAAACTTCAACCAAAGCGTTTTGCCCGTTAAAACCATCAGCCCTCAAATACACATCGTATTTACCCTGCACGATTTTGGGAACTTTGTATGTGATTGTAAAATCGCCATCTATTTGTAAATAATCTTTATTCCAGGCTTGCTCAGTTGTTGCTATTGATTTTACATAGCTGAGTGTGGCTCCTGACCAGGTAACATTGTTCAGTAATGCGTGATTTTCAATTAAGTAAGTAACACCTTCGTCAACCTGAATGTATTTTCTCAAATCAGCTTCTTCGTGAAATTGAAAGGTCACAATTGCTCTGCTTGGAATCTGTGGTTTCAATATCTGGTTGATAAAATGAATGGCGCCACTTTGAGTGTTTACATTGCTTTCGTCATAATAAATGCCTATAAAGTCGGTTGTATCGTTTGTTGAACTAACAAATATCTCTTTGTATTTATTGATGACGATATCAAGTCCAAGGCCGTTGATATTGATAGGGATATCGGCAAAGGTGCTGTAATTGGTCGCGTTTCTTGCCAGGTCATCAAGAAACATACTTCCAAAAAGGAGATGATAATTGACAAAAATATACAGCGGATTATTTGTACTTGTATAATCTGTTCTATCGGGGCTGATGGAATTTGCCAACTGCGCAAATGAGTTAATGTTCCGCATTTTATATATAGCGTCGGGCTCGACCAGCATTGTAAAAGGTTTGAGTGGCTGATCTTTCAGTTTCATGTCAACGTTCAGGATTTTATCCATTCCGGTTGCCTCAATGGCAGCAGTAAAAATGCTGTAGTCCGGATTCTTTTTTAGCCATCCATAACTGTTGAAAGT
>CAMDGL010000103.1 GCA_945897845.1 Chitinophaga pinensis
CCTCGTATCCGTCCACCATTTCCTGCGGTAAGCGGCTTGTGGAAACAACCCACGCTGATCAACAATACCGAGACTTTTGCGCAGGTTTCGTATATCATTCGCGAAGGATCGGGCAAGTTTTCTGCCATCGGTCATGGAACCAGCAAAGGAACCAAGGTTTTTGCCCTTACGGGAAAAGTTAACCGTGGCGGGTTGATTGAAGTGCCGATGGGAATTACCGTTCGCCAGATAGTCGAAGATATTGGTGGTGGTGTTCAGAATGGCAAAAAATTCAAGGCAGTACAAATTGGCGGTCCTTCCGGAGGTTGTGTTCCGGCGCAATTGTATGATACTCCAATTGATTACGAATCGCTCCTGAAAGTGGGAGCCATGATGGGTTCCGGAGGTTTGGTTGTGTTGGACGAAGATGATTGCATGGTGGACATTGCCCGCTATTTTCTGTCGTTTACCCAGAACGAATCGTGTGGAAAATGTACTTTCTGCCGTATTGGAACCAAACGAATGCTCGATATACTGACTAAAATTACCACAGGAAAAGGTACTTTGAAAGATTTGGATGAGTTGGAATACCTGGCAGGCTGGACCAAAAAAGGAAGTTTGTGCGGACTGGGAAAATCGGCTCCAAACCCTATTTTATCCACGTTGAAATATTTCAGGGAAGAATATATTGCACACATTAACGGCAAATGCCCATCGGGTAAATGTCAGAGCATGATTAAATATCAGATCAACGATTTATGTATCGGCTGTACCAAATGTGCACAGAAATGCCCAACAAACGCGATACTTTTCAAACCACACGAAAAGCACGAAGTCATCACCGATTTATGCATCAAGTGCGATGCCTGCCGGCTGGTTTGCCCTGTGGATGCGGTGGAGATCATATAGTTCCAAGTTCCAGGTTTCAAGTTCCGGTCGCGAATGTTTTGGATACTGGATATTGAATATTGGTTATTGAGTATTGGATATTGGTTATTTTGATTTTTTTATTTTTTTTGACGCTGTCAGGTCATTCAAAGATAAATGCTGTATGCGCCGCAAAGGAAACATCATTAATTTTTTCTTCCAAACTTCTGATAACAGAAATTCGTCATCTATTTATGAACTTTCAGTCCTTCGATTGGTTTATTTAACAGTCGAAATCAAAATTCCGAAGAGAATAAAGCAACCTCAAAATAGAAAACTGTGAACGTTACCCGAACTGCCAATATTTATAAAAACATACAACAGACCATTTGCCGCACGCTGGAAGAGGCCGACGGAATTGGCCGTTTTACGGAAGATACATGGGAAAAGGAAATTGGTTCAGGAATTACCTGTGTAATGCAAAACGGATCGATTATTGAAAAAGCGGGCGTTAACTTTTCTTGTGTTCGGGGAAGTTTCAACGGGAACATGGCAAAATTGCTGGGCGAAAATGCTACTTCATTTGCCGCCACCGGCATCTCGTCAATTATTCATTCCGGAAATCCATTCGTGCCAACCATCCACATGAACGTGCGGTATTTCAATCTCGACAATGGTTCGTCATGGTTTGGCGGCGGAATTGATTTAACCCCCGCATATATCAATCCTGATGAGGCACACTGGTTTCATCAAACGCTTAAAGAAATCTGTGACAAATACGATATCGGCTTTTATCCTGAATGGAAGACCTGGGCCGATGATTATTTTTATCTGTCTCATCGTCAGGAAACACGTGGTATTGGCGGAATCTTCTTCGACCGGATCCAACCTGCCAACGACACATATTTTGAAAAAATGTTGAACCTGACTTCCGATCTTGCAAACGTATATCCTCAAATTTACAGCCGGTTGATGAAGGAAAACGGACACAAACCTTTTTCCGAAGCTGAAAAAAGGTGGCAAAAAATTCGCCGTGGCCGTTACGTCGAATTCAACCTGATACACGACCGTGGCACCAAATTCGGTCTCGAATCCGACGGAAACATCGAATCAATTCTGGTTAGTTTGCCCGCTGAAGTGGAGTGGGTTTATCAATATCACCCCAAACCTGGCAGTCCTGAAGCAACCACACAGGAATTGCTGAAAAAGGGGATTGTTTGGGTATAATTACAGCAACAAATTGTAACGGGAACCTGCTCTTCAGAATAGAATTTACTTTTTTAAATTTTTAAATAACACTTTTCACGGTGTATTATTTAAATACCTTTGTGCGTACTGATCGTTCACAACTGGCACTGTTGTGTTTCCAACCGATCATTAAACTGAATTAAAGCACATGGAAATTCCTATTCGCATTCTGATAATTGAAGACTCTGAAACTGATAAGGAGCTGTTACTCCGCGAACTTAGGCGTGGAGGTTATAATGCTGAATATCTATGTGTTGAGACTGAAGAGGCTATGCATTCTGCGCTAGATAAATGTGAATGGGACATCATCATCAGTGATTACTCATTGCCTCAATTTGATGGACTTTCCGCTTTGAAAATTGCTATAAAAAGAAATCCTGACATTCCGTTCATACTGGTTTCAGGAACAATTGGCGAAGAACTGGCTGTTCAGGCAATGAAACAAGGAGCCAGTGATTATTTGATGAAGGGCAATTTAAAACGTTTGATACCGGCGATTGAGCGGGAGTTAAAAGATGCACAAATTCGCGTTCAACGTAAAAAGACAAAAGCCGCGCTTAAAGAAAGTGAAATTCGTTTCAGAGTGCTTGCTGAGTCTGCACCAGTTGGGATTTTCACAACTGACAACAAAGGCATGACTAATTATGTGAATCCGCGGTGGACTGAGATATCCAAACTGAGTTTTAACGAAGCGATGGGAAATGGCTGGCTCAAAGCCGTACATCCAGAAGACAGGGATAAACTGAATTCTAACTGGGAGCAAACTGCACTCGAACATTCCAGTTCAAAAGCAGAGTATCGCTTTGTTCATCCTGACGGAAATGTGGCCTGGGTGATAGGAAATGCTGTAACTCAGCAAGATAAAAATGGCAATGTGTTAGGCTATATTGGTACCATAACCGATATTAGCGAACGTAAAAAAATGGAGGCTGCATTAATTATTGAAAAAGAGAAAGCAGAGGAAAGTGACCGGCTGAAAACGGCTTTTTTACAGAATATTTCACATGAAATAAGAACACCTCTTAATTCGATTGTTGGTTTTTCAAGGATCATTGCCGATGCGGACCTTTCACCCGAAGCTTGTGAAAATTATGCAACGATTATCGAGAATAGCAGTAATCAGCTGATGTCAATTATTGCTGATATCATTCAAATAGCCACTATTGAGGCAGGTCAGGAAAAAATTCAGGAAAATGAAATAAATGTAAATGAAGTTTGTACCCTGATCTATGATCAGTTTTCTGCAGATGCCCGAATCCAAAATATCTCGTTTATTTGTAATCCGGGTCTTGAAGAAGTCGCGGCTTATGTCATGTCTGACGGTTCTAAACTGGCTCAGGTACTCAATAATCTGATTCGGAATGCGCTGAAATTCACAAAGAACGGAACTGTTTCGTTTGGTTATCAGTTGATTGGTTCTGATTTGCAGTTTTGTATTGAAGATACCGGCATTGGAATTGCGCCTGAAATGCAGACGGAAATATTTAAACGTTTTCGGCAGGTTGAAATCTCTCCAACCCGAAATTTTGGTGGTTCGGGACTGGGGCTGGCCATTTCAAAATCGAATGTAGAACTTCTTGGTGGACGAATTTGGGTCGAGTCGGAAATAGAAAAAGGAGCAAAATTTTTCTTTACGATACCTTATAAACCATCGCGGGTGGCAATAGTTGAAAATAATTCAGTGGAACATACTTTGTATGAGCTACCAAACGATCTGAAAATACTTATAGTTGAAGACGAAAAAGCAGTAAATATTTACCTTTCGTTGATTCTTAAAAATATCGGAAAGGAAATTGTACATGCAGAAAACGGGTTTGAAGCTGTTGAGATTTGCAGGAAAAGAAATGACTTCGATCTAATTTTGATGGACATTAAAATGCCCGAAATGAACGGTTATATGGCAGTAAAAGAAATCCGGAAATTTAATAAAGAAGTGATTATTATTGCCCAGACAGCTTTTGCAATTTCAGGCGATCGGGAAAAGGCCATTGAGGCAGGCTGCAATTATTATATCACGAAGCCAATTGGCAGAATTGCGCTTTTTGAGATGCTCCGGTTGTATTTTTAAATTTGAAGGATTTAAGCAGGCCTGTTAATTAATGCTGCAGTTTGATTCTTAGAATTTGCCTGGTTTTGGCCGTGATTTTAAACCGGTCGTCGAGGCGTTTACCGACAAGCCAAACCAATTGGTTTCCGCTGGCCAGAATCCATGCATTTTCCTTCTCCGGAATAGAGTACTTCTCATCAATAAAGAAATCGCTTAATTTCTTTAGTCCGCTCATTCCCAACGGTTGAAAATATTCGCCCTCTTGCCAATGCCGCAATATGAGTGGAAAAATAAGCTTTTCCATATCGAAATCAACCACATTCGGAAGTGTTGAAAACCGGAAATCTTTTGTTCTCGCCAGTTTCTCAATCGACATGTGAACCGGAAGACTCACTTTTGTGCAATCTTCTTCAATATAAAATACCTTGTTCTCTTTCTGGTGGCGGCTCGAAATCAACAAATATTCGCGGTCTTTCACCAAACGGTAATCTTCAGAAAAGAATTTTTTGCCTGATAACTTGTTGAGCGAATCAATGATGTCGTCAGTTTGTTCGGCCTGAAATCCAAAGGGTCGGATCAGCTCAAACAGGATCGTCCGCAGCGGGCTCAGGTTTAGTAATTTCTCAATGTGAATCATTGCTCCCTGTTCATCTTCTGAATAAACCATTGTCTTTATTTCGCTCATTCGTTGCTGAAAAAGTTGCCCGGTTTCGTGCAGGTTCCCGATGGTTTTCAGTGCATTTTTCCTGAATGTGGGATTCAGATCTTCCATCAATGGAAGAATTTTGTGTCGGATCAGGTTTCGTTTGTAAACAGTTTCAATATTGCTCGAATCTGTCCTGAAGGTAATGGACATCCGGTGGCAATAATCCAGAATCTCAGCACGGTTGGTAAAAAGCATCGGGCGGATAATTCTTCCTGATTTGGGCTGAATACCGCTCAAACCCTTGATTCCGCTACCACGCGAAAGGTTGATCAGGAAAGTTTCAATCACATCGTCCTGATGGTGTGCAGTTGCCAGATAATCGTAACCATGCCGATCGAGCAATTGGTTAAACCAGTCGTACCGAAGATCGCGTGCAGCCATTTCAATTGAAATCCCTTCTTCCAGGGCAAATTCCGAAGTTTTGAAATGCTCGGTATAGCAGGCAATATTGTACAGGTCGCAATAATCCACTACGAATTGTTCATCGCCATCCGATTCACATCCCCGCAGCCCAAAATTGCAATGCGCAACGGCAACAGGAAACCCGTTGTTCACAAACAAATGCAGCATCAGCATCGAGTCGGCTCCGCCACTCACTGCCAAAAGGATTCGTTGTGAGGAATGAAAAAGGTTTTCTTCGTGAATGAATTTTATAAATTGCTCAACCATACTGAAAAGAGTTTCAAGTTCAAAGTTTCAGGTTCCATGTTGTGGCTTTGCGATCAAATGTCTTGTAAATCATTTTCAAATGGAAAAACCTTCTGAGTTTCTGCGCTCTTGCACCCTTTCCTTTTGGGGAAGGGTTGGGGATGGGGCTCCTCTCATTGTTTCGCCACCAACTCTGCAATCCTCACAATTACTTCCACCGCTTTTTGCATCGATTGTACCGGAACAAATTCGTACGGTCCATGAAAATTGTGTCCTCCGGCAAAAATATTGGGGCATGGTAATCCTTTCCACGAAAGCTGTGCCCCGTCAGTTCCACCGCGAATGGCGATTATTTTTGGTGTGACGCCCACTTCATTCATCGCTTTTTCAGCCAGATCGACAATGAATTTCACAGGTTCAACCTTTTGTTTCATGTTAAAATACTGGTCGGCCATTTCGAGGGTAACGGTTCTCTTTCCGTACTGCAAGTTGATCAGGCTACAAATTTCGCGCAACAGATTTTTTTTGGCTTCGAATTTTGCCAGATCGTGGTCGCGGATAATGTATTCGATTTTTGTGTTGGACACATCACCGGTAAAGGATGTCAGGTGAAAAAAACCTTCGTACTTTTCAGTATGCTCCGGTCGCTGTGTGGGCGGAAGTGCATGTATAATCTGGGTAGCCACCAACATCGAGTTAACCATTGTATTTTTTGCCGATCCGGGATGAACGCTCCGCCCTTTCACCAAAATTTTTGCACTGGCAGCATTGAAATTTTCGTATTCCAGCTCGCCAATTTCTCCACCGTCAAGTGTATATGCAAAGTCAGCACCGAATTGTTTCACATCAAAATATTTGGTTCCCTGCCCAACCTCCTCGTCAGGAGTGAAGCAAATCCTTATTTTCCCGTGTTTTATTTCCGGATGACGGATTAAAAAATCCATTGCAGTTACTATTTCAGCAATTCCGGCCTTGTCGTCGGCGCCCAGCAGGGTTTTGCCATCGGTGGTAATCAAATCCTGACCAATGTATTTTAACAATTCAGGAAAATCAGCCGGACTCAAAACAATTTTCTGTTCTTCGTCGAGCACCAACTCCCGCCCCTGGTAATTTTCCACCAATTGTGGGTTTACATTTTCTCCTGAAAAATCAGGGCTGGTATCCATGTGCGAAACAAAACCAACCACTTGCCGTGCATTTTTATCATTCGATGGCAAAGTAGCAGTCACATAACCATGCTGGTCGAGCGCAACTTCATGAAGTCCAATTTCCCGCAACTCTTCAGCCAATTGACTGGCAAAAACCAATTGCCGGTCAGTACTCGGAAATGTGCTGCTTTCAGGGTCGGAAGTTGTAAACACCCGTGCATATCTTAAAAAACGCTCAGTAACTTTTTCCATTTTTGTATCTGTTAAATGTCGTCTGAATTAAATTTAAAGCCCAGCCGCTTGCCTGTCTGTATTCTGGAATGATTGATTTCAACCTGCATTTGCTCAACAGTTGCAATTTTTACATCGTCATACGGTGGTACCAGCAGGTCAAAATCAATGGCATACTGAACTGCGGTTTCAATAATGTCTTTAAGGTATTCTTTTGTCAGTTCATCAGTCCCGAAATCTTTTACAACTTCATTAGACTGACGTTTACCTTCAACAAAAAAATGGTTTTCATGGTTCACAAAAATACGGGCAATCAGATAGCCCAAATCCTGTGTGCGATTATATTTAAACGAGTCGGCCAAAAAATTATAAATACTGAAAACCCCACAATACGAATTCATTGCATTGGCTTTTATATATTCCAGTTTCCAGATCGGATGTTCGCGGTTAAAAACAAATACGTTGGAATGCATGCTAAAAATAAGCACATCGCCACCAATCTTGAATTCAGCTTCAAAGGGTCCTTTTTCCTGAAAAAAGGGCAAAATATTTTCGTCAACTTTGTCTTTTAACTGTTCACGATATTCATCAGCCAATTCTCTCAGCACTTCTTTCAAAACGGCAAACATCGCCACTGTATTTCTATAGACTTCCTGTTTGAGGTTAGTTTTTGCAATCAGTCCTTCCATTTGAGTGGGAGTAATTTTGTCTTCAGTCATGTCTTAGCTGTTAAAATTTTGATAAAAATAAGAAAAGCAGCCAACTTTGACTGCTTTTCTGTTATTCGAATTTTGATATTTTAATAAGCCAATGCAAATATCACCCGGCCTTTTGATGGTTTTCCCGAATACATACATTTTCCTTCTTCCGGAACCTGATCGAACGGAATACAGCGAATGGTCGCCTTGGTTTCATCCTTGATCAACTGTTCTGTTTCGGAAGTACCATCCCAATGGGCCAGAATAAATCCGCCTTTGTTATTAAGTACTTCTTTAAACTCGTCATAAGTTTCAACCGGTGTGGTCATTTCCTTGCGGAAAATAATTGCTTTGTTGAAAATATTTTCCTGAATATCGTTCAGTAATTGCTGGATATACAGCTCAATATTTTCCATCGGAACAACTTGTTTCTCAAGTGTGTCGCGGCGGGCGACTTCCACCGTACCGTTTTCAAGGTCGCGCGGTCCGATTGCGATGCGCACCGGAACACCTTTCAACTCATATTCGGCGAATTTCCAACCCGGTTTTTTATTGTCGTTGTTGTCGTATTTTACTGAAATACCGATGGCCCTCAATTTGACTACGATGCTGTTCACTTTTTCTGAAATAGCTGCCAGTTGCTCTTCCTGTTTGTAAATAGGTACGATAACTACCTGAAATGGTGCCAGTTTTGGTGGAAGAACCAATCCGTTGTCGTCTGAATGTGCCATAATCAAAGCACCCATCAGGCGGGTTGAAACACCCCAGGACGAACCCCAAACGAATTCGACATTTCCTTCTTTTGATGCAAATTTTACATCAAATGCTTTTGCAAAATTTTGTCCAAGGTAGTGCGAAGTCCCCGATTGCAATGCTTTTCCATCCTGCATCAATGCCTCGATCGTGTAAGTTTCGAGTGCACCTGCAAAGCGTTCGTTGGCTGATTTTGAGCCTTTTATTACCGGTAGCGCCATGAACTGTTCAGCAAAATTAGCATACACATTCACCATTTGTTCTGTTTCTGCAATTGCTTCCTGACTGGTCGCATGTGCAGTGTGCCCTTCCTGCCACAAAAATTCGGTGGTGCGAAGAAACAGGCGGGTGCGCATTTCCCAGCGAACCACATTGGCCCACTGATTGACCAGAATAGGCAAATCGCGGTATGATTGTATCCAGTTTTTGTAAGTGCTCCAGATTATGGTTTCCGAAGTTGGCCTGACTATTAATTCTTCTTCCAATTTTGCATCCGGATCAACGATAATTCCTTTTCCGTTCGGATCGTTCATCAACCGGTAATGGGTAACCACTGCACATTCTTTGGCAAAACCTTCCACATGGCTGGCTTCTTTGCTGAAAAATGATTTAGGGATAAACAAAGGAAAATAGGCGTTCTCATGGCCGGTTTCCTTAAACATCCGGTCTAATTCGGCCTGCATTTTTTCCCAGATTGCATAGCCATAAGGTTTAATAACCATGCAGCCCCTCACTGCTGAATTTTCGGCGAGATCTGCCTTAACAACCAGGTCGTTGTACCACTGTGAATAATTTTCGCTTCGGGGAGTCAATTCTTTTGCCATTTCTTTACTTTTGGTATGGTATTTGAGTTTTTTCCTACTAGTTTTATAGGCTACAAAGAAAGTAAATTAATCATTCATTATAAAGGAGGGTGTGCTATGAAAACCAAACTTCCATACATCGCAGTTGTTGCAATATTAGTCAGTGCATGTACCACGGGAACATATATGACTAAAACTTACGATGATGATATCTATTTCTCTCCCGCGGATGTACCGCCCGTCACAATGGTTCAGGACAATGCTGAAAAGCCAGCCGGAACAAACAAAAGTGATGCCGCGAATCAACGAATTGTGATGAGCCAGATGGAAAAAAATGCCGATGGTTCTTCAACACTAAACAATTACGTGTATCAGCCTGATGAAGAAACGCAGAATTCAGACAATCAGGCTTACGACATGGATCAGCAAGAACTGCTGGGTTCGGATACCACTGTTTATTACAACGACGACGATGTTAAATATGTGATAAACAATTATTACGATGGGTCTGATACCGACCTCGATTTTGCTTATCGAATCAACCGGTTCCATCGTCCATATAATTACAGTCCATTTTTTTATGACGACTGGTACTATGGCTATTCTCCCTTTTATTCATCAGGCTGGGGCTGGGATCCCTGGTATTACGGCGGTTGGGGTTATCCTTATACTTCCTATGGCTATTATTCACCATTCTCATTCGGATATGGC
The DNA here is from genome assembly GCA_945897845.1 of Chitinophaga pinensis. Lineage (GTDB taxonomy): Bacteria > Bacteroidota > Bacteroidia > Bacteroidales > Prolixibacteraceae > Aquipluma. The sequence continues at coordinate 9,840 of CAMDGL010000103.1, forward strand.
GGATACTGGGGCGGAGGTTACGGAGGTTATTATAATTCCTATTACGGTGGCTACTACAATGGATATAACAATGGTTACTACAGTGGCTACTATGGTACCGGCGGTGGTTTTTCCAGCAATCATCAGATAGCCAGAAGAAGGGCAACAGATATGAATGTACCGGGTGAGAGAAATCAAAACAACAATGCAATGAGCGGTACAAGAGGATCTAACCTGAAAGGTGCAATTGATGGTAATTCTTCAGAACAAAAATTGCCAACCGGAATCAACAACACCTGGGTTGAAAATGGTCATACCAGAAGCCGTGTAATAAACACGGAAAGTGGTGTTCAGGATACTAAAAGTGCAACGATTGTAAATAACAGAAGAACGATCACTACCATTGACGGAAGACGGGTTACCACCACGGGCGGAACTCAGGTTCAGAATGAGAATGGAACGCGCACTCAGGTTGCCCGTCCGGCCACTGACGCTCAGGGAAATGTACGCAGAACATACCAACCTTCCACAACCGGAAGAACATACGATCAGAACCGGACTGTTCAGGGACAAAATTATACCCCGAGCTATAACAAACCGAGGATTGTGAACCAGTCAAATTACAATAATAACAGCTATACACGTCCAAGTACCACCGTGAGAAATTCTACCAGTCCGGCAGTTAGAAGTGCAACTACCGGGTCTGAGGGGTACAGTGCTCCAAGAAGTTCTTCAACTGTAAGACAAACATACCGTTCAAGTTCAACTTATTCAAGTGGTTCCAGTTCTTCGCCGAGCAGGAGCTCTTCAACATACAGTAGTCCTTCTTCAGGAAGTTCAAGTCCGAGTTACAGCACTCCTTCGAGGAGCTATAGTGCACCTGCTTCCAGCGGAAGTTCATCAGGTGGAAGTTCATCAGGTGGAAGTTCATCAGGTGGAAGTTCATCGGGCGGAAGTTCATCGGGCGGAAGTTCTTCAGGAAGTAGTTCAGGTGGCAGCTCCGGTGGCGGTTCAGGTCATAGAAGATAAATATCAGGAATGAATACAAACAACCATTAAATACCGAAATCATGAAAAAATTAGTATATACTATCAGTATCCTGCTGATCGCCTGTAGTGCTTTTGCTCAGGATTTGACTGACGCCCTGCGATATTCAACCTACCATACAAGCGGTACGGCACGTTCATCAGCCATGGGAAATGCTTTTGGCGCTTTGGGTGGCGATTTCACCTCATTGGGAATCAATCCGGCAGGTGCAGCTGTATATCGCACCGGAGAATTTACCATCACGCCTTCCTTTGGGAAAACCAGCATTGA
>CAMDGL010000104.1 GCA_945897845.1 Chitinophaga pinensis
CGTGGGCTGTACTGGATTCGAACCAGTGACCCCTACCCTGTCAAGGTAATGCTCTAAACCAACTGAGCTAACAGCCCTTCTTATCGAGCCACAAAAATATAAATTTTTTGCTTTCTTTCCTGTTTCGTGAATAAATCGTCTAATTTTGAAATTCAAAAAAATCAGATGAAGGCAGAAATTCGTTTTATTGTTATCATTTTTTACCTGGTATGTTCCGGTTTTGCCATAAGTGCCAAAGCCATCGACGATACTTCCGTAAAACTTTACGATGAAACAATCTTTGTAATTTCGAATTTTTCCGGAGTTGATGCCAATCTAAATGAACAACGCACCATTCAGGAACTGCTCGATCAAAACATTGGTGGGTTCAGGTTTTATCTGGAATGGGAAAAGCAGCAAAACCAACTCATGATTAAAAAAGCCGATGGATCTTCCATTTCCTTCAAGCAAACCATGCAGGAAATTAATCGCTTTCTGGAAAACAAACCTGACAAAATCCTGACACTTTTTCTTGATTTCAGCACCAACGTAAATGAATTGAGCGAACTTTTTCAGGAACTTGGAATCAATCAGTACTTATATACTTATAATGTTAGTGAAGGCTGGGAATCATTAAACAGCATGACTGAATCGAACAAAAGATTGGTGATTTTCGCGATGCAGGAACACCGAAACAGTCCAGATTGGCTTCATTATGTATGGAACCATGCTGTTGAACCTTACTTCTCTATTTGGGAAGCTCCGGTTTTTAAAGGCGAATTCCTGAAGGGCGACCCGAAAAACAGTCTCCTGATTTACAATGATTATAATTTCCCCCGAAAAACCGACAGCGATAAGAATTTCAAATACGATACCAACCAGAACCCTTACCTGATTGAGCACATCAAAAATACCTGGACCAATACGGGTAAAACACCCAATTTTGTGATGCTCGATCGTTACGAAAACTGGATCGTGGGCGTTGTGTCTTATTTGCGCGGCTTTAAAATAATCAAGGGAACAGTTACTTATAATGCGCAGATTCTGGATTATGTGAACTGGGAAAGAACCGGCAGCCTGACAAGCGGAAAGTATTGTTTCCCTGTTGGCCCTGGCGATAACCTGGTTTTAGCTCCTAAAAGTCCGGGGTTTCGTTTTAAGCCTGAATCCGCCACATTCAATGAGCCAAAGCAGAGTATAGTTCAACATTTTGTTGCCACCTCGCTTGAGATTACCGACAATCTGGAAGGTCATTATACTTTTGCAAAAGAAAGCCGCGACTTCAGTATAAACGGATTCAACGGTAAGCCTGAAAATGTAAATTTCACAAACGATTCGTCACGTTCTACCGTGGCTGAGTTTGGAGAGAACAGTTACATTGTACTTCCCGGTGCCGAAGAATTTAAAATCCGGGATCATGATTTTTCTGTGGCAGCCTGGATGAAAATCAGGGAATATCTGCCCAATAAACGCGATTATTGCATTATCGGAACCAAAAACAATTCCTACCAACAGGGAATTCATTTATTAGTGAGGGACAAAAAACCTTACTTCGGATTTTATAACAACGACCTTCAGGGCAAAACAATTCTCGAAGCCGGTAGGTGGTATCATTTAGTATGGCGTTACAACAAACTGAACGGAGAACAGGCCATTTTCCTGAACGGCAAACTTGATAGCCGTTCGCTGGGACATCCGGCTTACAAGGGCCGCGAAAATCTGTACATCGGAGTGGCCGGGTTTAACTGGTCGTCGAATATGAACGGGGCAATTGACAATTTGAGTATTTGGTCGAGAGCTTTGGGTGAAGAAGAAATTTGGGGCATGAGCAAGGAAGTGATTGAAATTGTGCCTATTAAAAATCTGTTTATACTTTATCCCGTTTTGTCGCGAAGTTTGGTGGCATTGCTGGTTCTTGCGTTGTTGATAATTGGCTATTTAAAAATCCCTTTCCGGAAATTTAAGAAACAGGCATCACCGGCTGAAAAGATTCGAAGCATCGAAAATGGCATTATCCACAAACCGGAAACAAATTACATCCAGCTATTTGGCGATTTTAAAGTACTTGATAAATCAGGCAACGACATCAGCAGCCAGTTTACCCCAAAGTTGAAACAATTGTTCCTGATCATTCTGCTGTATTCGCAGCGCAATAAAAACGGCATTTCAACACAGGAACTCACCGATATTCTTTGGATGGGGCATTCGTCGCAAAGCGCAAAAAACAGCAGGGGAGTGACCATCCGGAAATTGAGAATGATCCTTGAATCGCTTGACTCGGTTCAGATAAATTTCCAAATCGATCGCTGGTCGATGGCAATCGGTGGATCGGTTTACTGCGATTACACCGAATGTTTAAAACTCCTGAAACGCGAAAAAATTTATGATACCGATTTTAACCTGAATTTCTATCACATTATTCAGGAAGGCGAATTATTCAAAGGTGAATCGTATGACTGGCTTGACGATTATAAGGGATTTGTGGGGAACAATATTGTTGACATTCTCCTGAAATTCATCAACGAACTGACCATTGAACGCGACAATGAATTGATTCTGAAATTAAGTGACCGTATTTTGGTGACCGATCCGGTGAATGATCCGGCACTGGCATTTAAGCTGAAGGTTTTGATTAAACAAAACAACTACAATCTGGCCCGTTTTACTTTTGACCGTTTTTGCGTGCTTTACGAAGAGATGTATGGCGAGAAATTTTCAGTCAAGTTTGAAGAACTGATTGCCTGATAAATAAACATGTTATAAAGCAGGGTTAATTTTTGCTTTGTATTTTGTATTCCATTCAATATCATTGCATTTAATGTTTTCGTAGGATTTTTTCAGGAGGAAAATTAACCCTTAAATAACCTTGTTTTAACCCGCTTGTAAACGTCAGCTAAAACCCTGCTAATTCCTTTTTATTAGATTTGATTAAATTTTTTACGGATTGTGAGTTCTTAATTTATACATCCGGAAAGTAAAACGATTAATTCAGCTCGATTTATGAAGATTTGGAATTCTGTTCGTACGATGTTTTCAGGTAAAAGGTCATTTCTATGGGTAATTATTACGGGACTGGCAATTGGCTTTGTTTTTATGTTCGCCGGAAACAAAGTGGTTACTTATACTTCGACCGATAATTATTGCATGTCGTGCCATGTTCACCCACATGCAGAACAAAGCTGGAAACTTTCTCCCCATTACGACAATAATGCCGGTATCATTGTGCATTGTGTCGAATGCCACCTTCCACCAAAAGGGCATGGAATGTTGGTGGCCAAAGCCAAACACGGAGCCATTGACTTGTATGGCTACCTGTTCAAAGATTCGGCTGATTACAAATGGGAAGCAAAGCGCACACTCGAAAAGGCAAAAAAATTTGTTTATACCGAATCGTGTGTAAAATGTCATAAAAACCTTTTTCCCAAGACACTTAGCGTTGACGGCGAAAATGCCCACCTAAGTTTTCTGACCAGCAAAATAGAAGTGAGTTGTTTAAATTGTCACCTCGATGTTGGGCATTTTGATCCGAATAAAAAACATGAGCACGACAAAAATTTCGGAGTCACTGCAACCGTTTCTGCTGAAATATTTACCGAACCTACAACCGTTACCAACTTTGCCAACTTTACTGAAAAGATACCGGGAACAAGCCAGTCATTTGAGATGATTGCAATTCCGGGTGGCCAGTTTATTATGGGAAGTTCTAAAAAAGAACCTTTCAGAAAACCCGATGAAGGCCCTGCCCATCCGGTAAAATTATCGCGGTTTTTTATGGCTAAAGTGGAAGTCAGCTGGGACGAGTACCTTGAATTCTTTAAAGCTACTTCTTCGCAGGGGCGAAAGGAAGCAGAAGAAAATGAAAACGTGGATGCTATTTCGGGTCCGACACCGCCATGGGGCGCACCCGATCAGGGATGGGGAAAAGGCTCACGGCCAGCCATCACCATGTCATGGAAAGCTGCGGATACTTATTGCAAATGGCTTTCGAAAGAAACAGGGAAGAAATACCGCCTTCCGACCGAAGCTGAATGGGAATATGCTTCCCGCGGAGGCAGGCAAACTCCTTATTTTTTCGACGGAAATCCGAAGGATTTTACTTCTGAAGGATTCTTCAGGAAAATATTTGGCCGCGATACTGCTGTTATTCAATCGTATGTGGTTTATAAAGAAACCAGTCCCGGTCAAACTCAGGAGCCTGGTTCAGTAAAAGAAAATCCGTATGGCCTGAAAAATATGTTGGGCAATGTATATGAATTTTGTTCCGATTATTATTCACCGACAGCTTATACGGCTTATAAAAAGGGTGCTGTTAATCCCAAAGGACCTCGAAAAGGTCAGGAGCGTGTGATCAGGGGCGGTTCGTTTAAAAGCGATGCCAAAGATGTGCGCAGCGCGGCACGCGATTTTACCAAAACCAAAGCATGGCTGGTCACCGATCCGCAAATGCCAAAGAGCGTTTGGTGGTATTCCGATTGTGTCGATATTGGTTTCAGGGTAGTTTGTGAAGTAGATGATAGTATAAAATAGAAAAATTGTTCCCGATGGAAAATACAAATAAAGGTTTTAACAGAAGAAGGTTTCTCGAATCGACCGCTTTGGCCGGTATAGGATTATTGGGCGCAAGTGCCATGATTTCAGGATGTAAAAAAGCAAAGGACGCCAAAGCGCTGGGATTGCCACCCATTCTGAAGGCTGCTCCAAAAGGTAAAAAACTGCGTGCCGCATTGATCGGATGCGGTAACCGCGGAACAGGCGCAGCTCTAAATTTTATAAGTGCCGGTCCCGATTTGCACATCGTTGCTTTGGCCGATGCGTTTCAGGATAGAATAGATGCAACCCGCGAACGGTTTTCGAAACTGAAAATGGAGATTCCGGCTGAAAATTGCTTTTCAGGATTTGACGGATATAAACAAGTGATGGCTTTGGCCGATGTTGATGTGGTAATTCTGGCAACTCCGCCGCAATTCAGGCCTGAACATTTCAAGGAAGCTGTTTTGAAGAATAAACATGTTTTCATGGAAAAGCCGATGGCAGTTGATCCGGTTGGAATCAGGTCGATAATTGCCAGTGGCAAGAAAGCTCAGGCAGTTGGTTTGAACGTGGTTACCGGAACCCAGCGGCGTCATCAGCAGGATTATATTGAAACCTATCAGCAGGTTGCGAACGGTGCTATCGGAACACCAGTTTCGGCCAGGGCATTCTGGAACCAGAATCATGTGTGGTTCCGCACCCGCGAAGAAGGCTGGGACGATATGACTTACATGATCCGCAACTGGAACAATTTCTGCTGGTTGTGTGGCGATCACATTTTGGATACACATGTTCACAACATCGATGTAATTAACTGGTTCCTTGGCAAACAACCCGAAAGTGCGGTTGGCTACGGTGGCCGTGCACGACGCTTAACAGGCGATCAGTTCGACTTTTTCAGTATTGACTTTGATTACGGCGGTGGAGTTTTCTCGCATAGTATGTGCCGTCAGATTGACAACTGCGCCAACGCAACCGGTGAATTCATCATGGGAACCGAAGGTTACACCAACTGCGCCAATACCATCTGGAACCTTGACGGATCAGTGAAATGGCAATTCGCCTACCCGAAAGATGAAAACGGCAACGAAACCAATCATATATTAATTCCGGCTTATGTGCAGGAACACATGCACCTTGTTCATGCCATCCGCACCGGCGAGTATGTAAATCAGGCGGAGGAAACCGCTTTATCAACGCTCACGGCAATTATGGCGCGAACAGCAGCTTACACCGGGAAAAAAGTTACTTGGGAAGAGATTTACAAATCGGATATGGATCTCGGTCCGAAGGTGATTGAATTTGGTCCGGTTGACATGCAATTTGAAGTGCCGGTTCCGGGTACAGCGCACAAGGCGTAAAAGCCCAACGGCTTTCCCTGCCCATTCCGAAGAAGGGGAGTTTGGGAAGGCGAAAATTGAAGTGGAAAGCTCTGTGAATAGCAGGTAAATTCTATTCAAAATATTGAATGAAGTAAAAGTTGATTAAACGATAAACTAACAAATGCCGGTTCTTTCTCCCCTCCTTGTGGAGGGGTCGGGGGAGGCTGGACTTTTAAACTAAACTAATATGGACAACAAAAGCACACGCAGATCTTTTCTGAGAAATTCACTTTCGGTAGTGGCCGGAACGATGGTACTGCCGCACATTATTCCTTCGTCGGCAATGGGAATGAACGGAGTTGTTCCACCAAGCGATCGGCTTGTAATGGGATCAATTGGAGTTGGTTCACAGGGAATCAGCAATATGAGGGGATTCCTGAAATTTAAAGAAGTTCAGTTGGTTGCCATGTGCGACCTTGACACGAGGAACCTGGCGAAGGCTTCTGCCATCGTTAATCAGCAATATGCAAACACCGATTGCCGGACACATAAGGATTACCGCGAATTTCTGGAAAAGGAAAAGCTGGATGCGGTCTGTATTTCGGTACCCGATCATTGGCACAGTATCACTTATGTGGCCGCTGCCAACAAGAAGATTGACATTTACGGCGAAAAACCTTTGGCCAGAAGTATTGGCGAAGGACAGCAGATTGTAAAAGCAGTTCAGAAAAACAAAATTATATGGCAAACCGGAAGCTGGCAGCGGTCGGTAGCTAATTTTCACAAAGGCGCAGAGCTTGTTTTTAACGGAAGATTGGGAAAAGTTGACCGTGTTGAAGTTGGTTTGCCCAATGCAGCGAAACTGGTTGGAATGCCATCTATAAAAGAAGTACCTGTCGAACTCGATTGGGATTTCTGGCTGGGATCGGCACCCAAAGTTCCCTACCGTGGCGTTTGCCATTGGAACTGGCGCTGGATATTGGATTATTCAGGAGGACAATTAACCGACTGGGCGGGTCATCACATCGACATTGCCACCTGGGGACTGGGTCTCGACCGCACCGGACCCATTGAAGTTTGGGGCGAAGGCGTTTATCCGGCTGCAACTGAATTGTACAATGTTCCAGGTGAATTCGATTTCAATTGTAAATACAAATCAGGAGTTGTAATCCGAGTGGCCAATTCAGCCCGTTTGCCTCACGGAATGGGCGTAACCTGGTATGGCGAAAATGGCTGGATACATGTTGACCGTGGCGACATTATTACAGCCTCGAAACCTGAACTGATTTCTGAAGAACTTGGTTCCGGGAAAAAAGCACTTTATAAAAGCAACGATCATATCGGGAATTTTCTGGAATGTATCAAAAGTCGAAAGGAAACCATTACGCCGGCTGAAACTGCACATCGTTCCATTTCAGTTGGGTTGCTTGGCGAAATTGCCATGACCACCAAACAGAAAATCCAATGGGATCCGGTAAAAGAGCAAATCATTGGCAATACCGAAGCCAGCAAAATGTTGATGAGAAATTTCCGCGCTCCATGGAAAATACCAAACATCTAGGATGGTAGTGTCAGGGTATCAAAAGAATTTATGATTGTACGTTTACATACCTATTTGGCATTTTGTGTCAGTCAGTTGTGGTCATTTATTGTCATTCTGTTGTCATTTTCTGGCAACTTAATGACTACCAAATGACAATTGAATGACTTTTATGACATGTGTAATATTAAGGATATCCATTAATTAATTAAACAGAATACAATTTTCATACACGCTTTTTCATCCTTTTAACCGGGATACTTTTCTAAAACCAACCAAAAAAATTGCCAGCGAAGGGATACCAATCCCTGAACTGGCATTTTTTTAAATTTCGAATTTTCCAACAATGGCAGTCCCAATGTTTTCAAATTGAAATTCTGTATCTTTAACCCCGGTTAACTCTGTCATTTTCCTGAAACCTGAATTTTACTTCAGGAAAAAACGTACTGAAAAAAAACAAATCTATGTTTTCACTTATAATTCCAGTTTATAACGAAGAAGATCTGATTAATGAATTGGCTGAACGTGCAATAAATGCAGTGGAATCGTTCACTTCAAATTACGAGATTCTGTTTATAAACGATGGAAGTACAGACTCAACACTCCGGAAACTGATTAAAGTCCGCAAACACTTTTCAAAAATAAAAATCGTCGATCTTTCGAGGAATTTCGGACATCAGGCAGCTTTCACAGCTGGCTTGGAAATGGCAATGGGAAATTACGTGGCCATGATGGACGGTGACCTTCAGGATCCGCCTGAGTTACTTGCCGAAATGTACAGAATGATTAGTGAAGAAGGATTTGACATTGTTACCGGCAAGCGGAAAGGCCGCAAAGGGAAACGGCTCCGGATGACAACTAATTTATTTCACCTGTTATTTAAAAAAGTTGCAGGTTTGGATGAGGTGGAAAATTCGGGTAATTTTTCGATGCTGAACCGTGCTGCCGTCGATGCGCTTGTACAAATGAAAGAAACCATTCGTTATCTGCCTGGTTTGCGTTCTTTCATCGGATTTAATCAGGGATACATTGATTATGTAAGGGAAGATCGTGCCGGTGGCGAACCAAAAATGACCACCGGGAAACTGGTGTTGCTGGGTGCCGATGCCATTTTTTCGTTTTCAAAATTTCCGATCAAAGTCTGCCTTTTCCTGGGTCTGATCGGAACCATCGTATTTATGTTTGCCGGAATATATGTATTGATCGCAAAATCTTTTGGATTTGCGCTTTATGGCTGGTCATCCACCGTTCTGAGCATTTATTTTCTGGGTTCCATTCAGCTTATATTTTTGGGTGTGGTGAGCGAATATGTGTATCGTATCTATAAAGAATCGCAAAACCGGCCCATCTACCTTGTGAAAAAGTTTTACGACACCGACACCGAATAATGGGAGAAAAAAATCTCAAGATAACTTTTTGGGTGCTCGCTTTCATCTTTCTGACTGCCCTTTTGCTGATCAGCCGCGATGCCGGGATTTCGGGCGACGAAGAGGTGCATTACAAGCAATCTGAATTGGTTTACAATTACTTCAGCACCATGGGAGCCGACAAATCGTCGCTCGATACACCCAAAACCCATCTTCAATATTACGGACAAGCTTTTGATAATTTGACAACGATTCTGATCCATTGGTTCGGAATTGAAGATATTTATGGTTTCAGGCACCTGATGTGCAGCATTTCAGGATGGCTTGCAATTTTGGCAACCGCTTTGTTTGCAGCGCACATTTCCGGTTACGGAGCCGCTATTTTTGTACTTCTGCTGTTTGCTGTTTCTCCGGGTTTTCTGGGCCAATCACAAAACAACCTGAAAGACATTCCCTTTGCATTGGCTTATATTTCAAGCGTTTATTATTCGCTTAAACTTGTTTATACTGAAGTAAAACCCACAAAGCAAACGATTTTACTATTGATTTTGAGCATTGCTTTTGCCATTGGAATTCGTGCCGGCGGTATTCTTGTTGTTTTCTATCTCGGATTTTTCATGTTCCTGAAGTTCGTTTCTGATTGGATGAAACAGAAAAGTCCGGATATGAGTCAGCTTAAAAAGCAGTTGATTTTGTTCTCCGGAATTTCACTTTCAGGCTATTTGCTGGGCTTGATTCTATGGCCGTACGCCTTACAAAATCCGGTGCTCAACGTGTTTAAATCCTATCAGGTAATGACACAATTTCCGACGACCGTCCGTCAAATTTTTGAAGGACGGATTGATTGGTCAGATTTACTTCCCTGGTACTATTTGCCTAAATACATGGCCATTACGATTCCGATGGTTGTTTTTGCCGGAATAGCCGTTTTTCTGCTGAATACCAAAAAGAATTATTCGGGTAATCAAAAAACACAGTTATGGCTGTTGCTTTTTACTATTCTGTTCCCTTTATTATTTGTAATCCTGAAAGAGTCAAACTTGTACGGATCGTGGCGGCATTTTCTGTTTGTCTATCCCGGAATTATCATGATTGCAGCACTTGGGTTTCATGCTTTTTTTGTCAGGTTCAGGCAAAAAATTGTTCGTGTTGCCGGAATCGTTTTGCTGCTGATTTTGTCGTTTCATCCGGTAAAATTTATGATTCTCAATCATCCGTATTATTACCTGTATTACAATCAGTTGGTAGGCGGATTAAACGGCGCCTACGGAAATTATGAAACCGATTACTACTACCATTCGATGCGCGAAGGGGCCGAATGGCTTCAGGAATATCTCAAAAACAAACAAAACAGCGATGAAGTTATTGTTGGAGGAAATTTCCCGGTACAATGGTATTTCAGGAGCAACGAAAAAATAAAATTTGTGTATTTTCCTTACCAGAAACGGAGCGAATACGACTGGGATTATGCCATCGTCGCTAACAGTTACATTTCGCCCTATCAATTAAAAAATAAAATATGGCCGCCTGCGAATACAATTCATACCATCACTGCCGACGGAGTTCCAATATGTGCAGTAATTGAGCGGGTTACAAAAGATGATTTGAAGGGAATTCAGGAGCAAAAAATGGGTGACAACATTAAATCTGCGTATTTTTTTCAAAATGCGTTGGCGCTTGACCCTCAAAATGAATGGATCTGTTATAAATTTGCAACATCGCTGGCTTTATCGGGAGAAGTTGGCCGGGCAGAACAAATGCTTCAGAAGTGTTTTGAGATTAATCCGGAGTGTGAACCGGCACTTGTTTTGGCGGGCGATCTGGCATTGAAAAGTAATAATACCGAAAAAGCTGCCGTTTATTACAGAAAGGCAATTGAGGTAAACCGGAAGTATTTCAGCGTTTACCTGAAGTTAGCCGGAATCTATGCTGAAACCAATGTTAACGAGGCTCGTAAAGTATTGAAAGAATGCCTGAAGATAAATCCCCGGTACAAACCGGCACGTCAGGCCTTGGCTGATATTTATGAAAAATCAGCTTCCGAAGTGGAAGGAAAATGAAAAAATAAAGACTAATAAAAAATAATTTTAAAAATTGAAACGATGAAAAAATTTATCATGTTTGCCTTTTTAGGCTTGTTGTTTATGGGAGTGCCAGCTGTAGTTTCTGCACAGGGTGAAGATTCAGTTGAGGTGGCCATTGAAGAACCAACAGATACCATTTCTATTGATAACATGGATCCTGTTTATTATGAAGATGAAACGACTGAAGAATCATCAAACGGATTAACCTATGCTATTATTGGCGGAGTGGTGGTTCTTGGAGGTGCAGCTTTCTTTTTCATGCGTAAAAAGAAATAATCAGGAAAGATAATTTGCTGATTGCAAAAAAA
>CAMDGL010000105.1 GCA_945897845.1 Chitinophaga pinensis
ATTATTTCGATGTCGTAAAATCCGGATGACAGACTGAGGACCAGTGCAGGTACAAAAAGCAGCAAAAATGAAAACTGCACCATTGAACCGATTTCTTCCTTTTGCTTGATCATGCGGGCAAAAATAGGCAACAGTAATCCGGCAAACAAAACTCCGAACATCGAAGCGGCATCAAGCAGCCTAAAAGCGTGGGCATATATTCCGGCTTGCTCTTTTCCATTGGTCAGCAACCGTTCGAGCATCACCGAGTCGATCCGGTTGTAAAACGACATCAGTAATATCAGCAATGCGTAGGGATAGCTTTTCTTAAGAAAGACCATAAAAAACCGGCGGTCGAACTTCAGTTTCAGCTTGCCCGTTCTGGCCAGTACCACACCAAAAGTAATCAGGCTGGTAATCAAATAGGCGGCTGTCTGCGCATAAACAAACCATTCAATCCGGAAAGCCTGCCGGGTAACATTGGTATATAAAAGTACAGTACAAATGGCAATCATCAGGGTGCGATCGAGTACAGAAAGAAAACTGTCGGTGCGAAAAAGATGTAGTCCGCTGATATTTGAACGCAGGTAAAACGTGAACGATATTAGAAACTGGTTCAGGATCAGGAAAAACAACAGGTGAAGCTGAACGTCTTTGTAGCCAATTATCAGGGCAATAACAATACAAATGACCCCATAAATCCCGGCAAGCAGAAATTTTAAACCAACAATATTGCTGACATGTTTTTTCAGCAACTGGCGGTGCTGGGCAATGTTTTTATTGTTGAAACTGGTAATTCCGAGGTCAAGAAAAATATTCAGAATCATCGAGAAATTGAGCAGAGAGAAGTACAAACCGTAACTTTCGTCGCCCACAAGGTTTTGAACAGTGAGGTCGATTCCGAATATCCAGAAAGGTTTGATTAAAACATTCAGAAAAAGGAGCAGTAAAAGATTTGTAATAAACTTCCGTTTCAATCGGGTAGCTTTTTCTGGTTTGATTAAAGTGAGCCAAAAGTAGCAAATTTTTAAACAGACTTTATACATTTGAATACAATTTGTATACGCAACAAATACCTATGATTATTGCTGTAAATACCCGTTTATTATTGCATGGAAGGCTCGAAGGGATAGGATGGTTTACGTTCGAAACGTTGTCGCGCATCACACGTGATCATCCGGAGCACCAGTTCCTGTTTATTTTCGACCGCCCGTTTTCTCCTGAATTTATTTTCTCCGGAAATGTAACTCCGATCGTTTTGTCACCTCCAACCCGCCACCCGTTTCTTTGGTACATCTGGTTTGAACTTCAGATTCCGCGAATCCTGAAAAAGTACAAAGCCGATCTGTTTTTTTCTCCCGATGGATACTTATCGCTCAATACCAATGTGAAGCAGTTGGCGGTTATTCATGACATAAATTTTGTACACCGGCCAAAGGATTTGCCCTGGTTGAAAGCTAAATATTACAATTATTTCTTTCCGCTTTTTGCAAACAAAGCCAAACGGATAGTGACGGTTTCATCGTATTCGAAGGAAGATATCCACAAAACATACCTCATTGAAAATGACAAAATAGATGTCGTTTACAATGGGATAAATACGCTTTACACGCCGACTTCGGAAGAGGAAAGACAGACAGCCAAAGCAAATTATTCCGACGGAAAGGATTTTTTTCTGTTCATCGGGTCCTTGCATCCGCGCAAAAATGTTGGTGGATTACTGCTGGCTTACGATGCGTTTCGAAGTTCCGTTGAATCGGATGTCAAACTTTTGATTGTTGGTGGAAGCATGTTTAAAACAAGTGATATTGAAAAGACTTACGAAGCAATGCGATTTAAGGACGATGTTGTTTTTACCGGACGACTTGGAAATGAAGCCTTGCATCAGGTGCTGGGAGCATCGCTTGCCCTGACTTTTGTTCCGTTTTTCGAAGGTTTTGGCATTCCGGTGATTGAAGCCATGAATGCGGGCGTGCCTGTAATTTGTTCAGATACAACTTCTTTGCCTGAAGTTGGCGGGGATGCGGTTTTGTATGCCGATCCGTTTGACTTTGCCCGGATTACCGAAGTCATGATCCGGCTTTTTCAGAACAAAGAACTTCGCGAATCGCTGATTGAAAAGGGTTTCAGGCAAAAGGAAAAGTTTAGCTGGGACAAAACTGCAGGATTGCTTTGGCGAAGTATAGAGAAATGTCTGAAATGAAAAAAGATAAACTTCTGTTATTTCTGCAGGAGGGTAGGATTGAGGCTGGTTGCGATGAGGCTGGCCGCGGATGCCTTGCAGGTCCGGTATATGCAGCCGCGGTGATTCTTCCTGCGAATTTTGAAAATGAACTGCTGAATGATTCGAAGAAGCTGACCGAAAAACAACGGTATGCGCTTCGTCCGGTCATTGAAAGTCAGGCGCTGGCTTATGCTGTCGGGATTGTTGATAACAATGAAATTGACCGGATCAATATTTTAAACGCTTCATTTCTGGCAATGCACCGTGCCATCGATCAACTAAAACTTAAACCGCAGCATTTGCTGATTGATGGCAACCGTTTTAAAGCATATTCAGAAATTCCGCATACCTGCATTGTAAAAGGCGATGGTATATATATGTCCATCGCTGCGGCATCCATTCTGGCAAAAACATACCGCGACGATTATATGAATGCGCTCCATCAGGAATTTCCGCGTTACGATTGGCTGAAGAATAAAGGTTATCCAACCCTGCATCACCGAAAGGTAATCCGGGAAACCGGAATCACCAATTATCACCGAAAAACCTTTGGTCAGTGCGGTGACCAATTCAGGCTTGATTTTTAATAAAAGTATTTTGTCGGATTGAAAATGGAATTGGCTGTAAAAGTATCCGGTTGATACATTTACAGCCAATTCTATTTATTGAATCGTAAAAATGAATTTCAGTGATTCGGCAGAAAAGAATCTAATCTTCGTCAGCACCTTCCTCATCAAAATCATCATCATCGTCGTAGTCATCATCCGCAACTTCGGCTACTTCTTCTGCTTCAGTTTCAGTTGAAAGGAATTCATCGTCACCGTATTTGCTTTCGTATTCCTCTTTTGCGCTATCTTTTAGTGAGCCGGTGCTATCGTAATCATCATCATCTTCGATAATTTTCTCTGCTTCGTAAACAGTCATCCGAACCAGATAATATTTGTCTTCAGTTTCGAATGGAAGCGCGCTTACCCGCTTGCCGTCCTTGTTATTGAAATAGATTAAATTTTCACTGTATCCGCTGGGGTATTCAAGTTTAATTTTTTCCTGAATTTCCGGATCTAATTTTTCGTAATCTTTAATTACCCTTGGTTTACTTGTATTCATTGATCGTTATTTTTTATGCAATGATATGAAAAAATTTGATAAAACTTCATTGGCGAAAATAAATGAAAAACAATTTTACCTGCAACAATTTTAGTGATTCTTCTGATTTTTAATCAAAGAATTGTTGTTAGCTAAAATCAATCATCGCTTTTATTACACCATCCTGATAGGAGGCAACCAGATCAAACGCCTGCTGTGTTTCTTCGGGCGAAAAATGATGTGTCACCATCTGGTCAACAGGTAACCCGTTTGAAATTAGTTCGATGGCCTTGTCCATGCAATGGTTTTGCCGGCGAACATTTTGAATTGCGATTTCTTTCCGGCGCATTAAATCCATGTCGAATGTATATTTTGCTTCCGGCGGAATACCCACTAATACAAGCTTTCCACCCGGTTTCAGTACCCTGGTTGCATCATCAACCGCTTTTTGGTCGCCACTGCATTCAAACACAACATCCAGCAACAACGGCTCCTGTTTCTCTGTTGTTGCAAAGGCATCTTCGGTAAAAGGATTCATGACAAAATCGGCGCCCAACTGAACCGCTTTTTTTTGTCTGAATTCAATTGGCTCATAACAGAAGATCCTTCCGGTTGGCTTGGTTTTTAACACCAGCAACACACTCAATCCTATTGGTCCTAAGCCAAAAATGCCAATTGTTTTATCCTGAAAATCGGTTTTTGCCAGCTCAACGCTGTAAGTGCCGATGGTCAAAGGTTCAATCAGCGCGCCTGTGGTTTCATTAAACGACTTTCCGAGCGGGAAACAGGTAAATTCGGGCATCACGATGTAATCTGAAAGGCAGCCTTCAATTTGTCCCGGACAGCCCAGAAAACGGTTGCTTCGGCAAGTGTGAGGCCTTCCGCTCAGGCATTGGTCGCAGGTTCCGCAGTGAATGCTTGGATCGATGGCTACCAGATCGCCCGGCTTTACCCGGGTCACCGAACTTCCGGTTTCAACCACAATTCCTGAACATTCGTGGCCAACCGCAAAGGGAAATTCCACCACCTGCGAGCCAATTTTTCCTTCAGTAAAATAATGAACATCCGAACCACAAACCCCTACTGATTTGATTTTTATCAAAACATCATCAGGGGTTTTGATTTCTGGTTGGATTCGGTCAATCATTTCAATTTTCCGGATACCGGTTAAAACCATTGTTCTCATGGTATTGTGCTTTTGAGTTTGCAAAAATAGTTCAGCCAAATAATGAAAAAAATAGATGAAACAGGCAGAAAAACAATTTTAATTTTGCGATTTGCAATTAATATTGACTGCCGGACTGTGTTTTGTCACTTTTTATTGGCGACTGAAACCATTACTTTGTTTTAAATTTTAACCTGAATATCATGTACGGAAAAATAAAACAGGATTTGGCGCAAACGCTTCTGGAATTAAAAGAACAGGGTTTGTATAAAAACGAGCGGATCATCACTTCTTCTCAAAGTTCTCAGATCACCGTTACTGGCGGAAAGTCGGTGCTTAATTTTTGTGCCAACAATTACCTTGGTTTGGCCAATCATCCTGAAGTGGTGAAAGCAGCACAGGAAACCATGGATAAATGGGGTTTTGGCCTTTCATCTGTTCGTTTTATCTGCGGAACCCAGCAAATTCACAAAGAGCTTGAACTGAAAATGTCGGAGTTTCTGGGTACTGAAGATACCATTTTGTATTGTGCCGCTTTTGATGCCAATGGCGGTGTGTTTGAACCTTTGCTCGGCGACGACAGCATCATCATTTCTGATGAACTGAACCATGCTTCCATTATTGACGGAGTTCGGCTTTGCAAGGCGCAACGTGCCCGTTACAAACATTCAGACATGGCCGAGCTGGAGAATTGTCTGAAAGAGTCACAGTCGCTGAAATATCGCATGGTGGTTACCGACGGGGTGTTTTCGATGGATGGCGATCTGGCAAAACTTCCGGAGATCGTTGCTTTGTGTGAAAAATATGACGCACTGATCATGGTTGACGACTCCCATGCTTCGGGTTACATCGGCAAAACAGGCCGTGGAACTGCCGAACATTACGGACTTCTCGGAAAAATAGATATCATCACCACAACTTTTGGAAAAGCATTGGGTGGCGGAAACGGAGGTTGCACTTCAGGAAGAAAGGAAATTATCGAAATGCTGCGTCAGCGTTCGCGTCCCTATTTGTTCTCGAATACGCTTGCTCCGGCAACAGTTGGCGCCACAATGAAAGTACTCGATTTACTGACAGAATCAGCTGAACTTCCGGCACGGACCATGGAAAATGCCAGGCATTTCAGAGAGAAAATGGAAACCGCCGGGTTTGATCTTGTAAAAGGCACCACCGCAATTGTTCCGGTTATGATTTACGATGCTCCACTGGCAGTTAAGTTCGCAGACGAATTGCTGAAAGAGGGGATTTATGTGATCGGATTTGTATTTCCAGTTGTTCCAAAAGGAAAAGCACGAATCAGGGTTCAGCTTTCGGCTGCACATACCCGGGAGCAGATCGATCAGGCTGTTGAAGCATTTGTGAAAGTTGGGAAATCACTCGGGATAATCTGACAATAATGGGTTAACTGCTTTTCAACAATAAATCTGCAATCTTACTATTCGTATTTAAGATTGCGCTAAAGACAATGTTTGCATCAACTATAATTTTCACTTAATGAATTTGTTGCGATTATTTAGCCACCAATTTTCATTAAGTTCATCGGCAAGTTTATCTGCATCTTCCTGAGTTGCTTTACTCTTTGATGTTATTTCGAGATATTCGAGATAGTCCATGATTCGTTGAAATCCGAAAGTATCAACTTTTGGGGAGACTTTAATAACAATTTGGGTACCTGTTCTTTCGACTATCATAACTTGAAATTTTAAATCAAAAATACATGAAAATGATTTAAACTGCAAACGTCGATACTGTTGTCGTGGCATCTTCAGTTGTAAATTCATAAATTTGGGCAGATTACAGGATTTGACGTTACGAAAAAGAGCTGCTCGGAAATAACCGGAACAGCCCTTTCGCTTAATACCAAATTGAATTGATTGATTCTGTTTCTGAACGTATGTAGAACCTTATTTTCTAAGGTTATAATGCAATTTCTGCTATTTCACTTCAATTACAGCGTATTTCGATATTCTCCAGAATTCTTGCGGATTGGTAATTTCCAGATAGGCAATCTGTCCGTTTTCTTCAACAAGTGAATATGAATTGTTTGGATGTTCAGAAATTACTTTTGCTTTTTTCGTATTTAAAGCGATGGTTTTTGTTTCGCGAATGTCAAGTTCAGTAAAATGTGTTGGGTCAAAATTATCCTGGATAGCTTTGTTGCTGCCAAGTCCAAGAATCCCACCTTCGCGGTTTAGTATGCCTTCTTCTTTTAATTCCTTGAATGTACCAAGTACAACATGAGCAGTATTCAGTTTGTCTGTTTTGTCAACAATTACTTTTTGTTTGTAATTGATGGTGTCGGCCTGATTTTTAATATCAAGATCCATATTTTGAATTTTTGAATCCCGCTCCGCCAGCGTGATGTTTTTGCTTTCAACGACACTTTTTAATTCAGCAATTTCAAGATTCTGGCTTTCGATGGTTTCATTTAATCCCTGAAGTCTTTTTTCATACGACTTTAAGTTCAATCCTGATTTCTTTAATTTCTGCTCAAGTTCCGCAATTTTTTTATGGTTTTCTTCTACCAGATTGTCTAGCAAGTTGATGTCGTCAATAATTGCCTGTTTTCTGTTTTTACCACCTTCTGATTGAATCATCGAGATTTGATTCCTTTTTTCCTTGATTAATTTCAGGTTGTTTTCGATTTCAAAAAAGCCACTTTCCATGTCGTTCATCACGGAATCTTTTTGCTGTGCCATTTGGCTTATATTGTTTTTTTCCATCGTCAAAGCTGCAATTTCAGCTTTCTTTTGGTTGAAAACATATACTCCGCCAACGATGCTGACAATCAGAATAAAACTTGCAACAATGATTGTCGCTAACTGTGTTTTTTGTGTCTTTTCCATTACCTTTTTTATTAAGTGATTAAAAATTACTTTTTAGGATCAAACAACCACGTTGATTTGATGATCTGGTGGATGTTTCGATTTCGGTAAAAGACATGGCAATGCCTGTGCCAATGGAATGCAAATCTGTTAAAGTGTTGTTTTATAATTTATTGCGTATGAAGTGGATGGATCAATTTTTCTCAAAATGATAAAAATCAACCCTGAATTGATAAATATGGAGGAGAAGATATCTATCCTTTATTGTCATCCTTCAACATTCGGTAGATGGTTGCCACGCCAATATCGAGTTTTTCGGCTACCAGTTTAATGTTGTTATCGTAATTGCCCAGAAATTTCTTTACGATCCGGATATCGTATTCACGAAGGCTGAGTTCTTCGTTGCCTAAGTCGGTGAGTAAATCCTGCCCTCTGCCCAAAACGATGTGATCGGCTGTAATTTCATTGTGATCGGCCAGCGTAACCGCGAGTTCAATCACCGACTTTAATTCGCGGATATTGCCGGGAAACGAATAGGAAAGCAGACGGGTTGAAGCTTCTGGTGTCAAGGTTTTTAGCTTCATGTTGTTCTCTTTGCAGAACAACTCGATAAAATGCCTGGCCAATATGATCACGTCATTTCCCCTTTCGCGCAAAGGTTGCAGTTCAATGGGGAGACCGAATAAACGGTAATAAAGATCCTGCCTGAAATTTCCTTTTTTGATTTCTTCCTGAAGATCTTTGTTGGTTGCAATAATGATCCGGCAATCGGTTTTAACCTGATTGTTGCTGCCAATCCGTATAATTTCTTTTTCCTGAAGGGCGCGCAATAATTTAGCCTGTAACGAAATATCCATTTCTGCCATTTCGTCGAGAAATAAGGTGCCGCCGTTGGCTTCTTCAAACTTACCAATCCGGCGGAAAGCGGCTCCGGTGAAAGCACCTTTTTCGTGCCCGAAAAGTTCACTTTCAATCAGGTCTTTCGGAATTGCAGCAACATTTACTGCTACAAACGGTTGTTTCGAACGGTTGGAGTTGTAGTGTATCGCTTTGGCAACCAACTCCTTTCCTGTTCCTGTTTCGCCGGTTATCGTAACGGTGATATTGGTTCGGGTGGCTTTTTCAATCAGTTCAAATACTCTTTGGGTAGCAGCGCTGTTACCAATAATGGTACTCTGGTCAGTATATTTCTTTTTTACCTCCTGCCTTAAATTTACAATTTCCTTTTTCAGGTTACTGCCTTGCCTGATATTGCTGACCGTATTGAGCAACCGCTCCCGGATATCTTTCGACTTTACAATGTAGTCGTAAGCGCCGTGCCGCAATAAAGTAACTACCACTTCAATGTCGTCCTGCTCCGAAATGAGGATTATCTGAATATCCTCGTTAATTTCCTTTATCTGTTTAAGCACTTCCAGGCCTTTCATGTCGGGAAGCCGGTAGTCCAATGTAATAATATCCGGTTGCTGATGTAAATTTGCCAAACAGTCTTTTCCGGTGGTGAATGATTGTATTTCGTAATCGGGATTGAGCGACAGGGTATGAACCAGTAACCGGTTGTACCATTCATCATCCTCAACGACAAATATTTTAAAGGCTTTTTCGGGCATTTTTTGGCGATTCGTTATTTTGAATTTCTTTCAGCAACGGCAAGTTAGTAAGTTTTTGGCTGTAGCGGCTTCTCAGATTCTCATTTTGAGAAAAATAATTCTTTTACACTATTCTGCCTTGATTTTTTGTTTCAGTATTGAATTGATGCTTGTGATTTCATGCTCAATTTCTGCAACGAGTTTTTTTATTTCTTCCGGATGACTGTTCTGAGAATTATTCTCAAGTTTTTTCAGATGCTCATAAAGAACAGTTGCCTGTAAATGTTTGGCCGGAGCGGCCAGTTTGTGGGCTGTTTCAGCAAGGACGCTCCAATCTGAACTTTGGATATTCTGTTGAAATTTTGTCAGGGATTCTTCGCTCGAACGGATGAAAATTTTCAGCATCTCATTGAAAAATGCGTCATCACCTCCAGAAATTCTTTCCAGTTCGTCCAGATCGATCGATGTGTTTTTTGCAATCGTCTCCGGAATAGGTTCTTCCCTTTTCTCCGGAAGTATTTTCGACACAGTGCTTAATAATTCAGATTCAGCAAATGGTTTCAGTAAAAAAGCCTTCATTCCGGCCAATTGTATTTTCTCAATATCTGCCAACTTGTTGGTTGCCGTCAAAGCAATGATTTTGGTCGATGGACGATGCTGTAAAATCAGTTTCGTTGCTTCATATCCATCCAACACCGGCATTCGAATGTCCATAAGTATCAGGTCGTACGCGTTTTTCTCTGCAAGTTCTGCTGCTTCGCTGCCATTGTGCGCTTCGGTAAACGATACTCCCCATTTTTTTAGTATGTTTTTTATCAGGTAAAGGTTGAATTCTTCATCGTCAACAATCAGGAAATGCAGTTTATTGAACCAGTTGGGGATCAGTAGCTGCTCTTTTGATCTTTTTTTTACATTGTCCGGATTCCCAATCTGATAGGGTATTTGCAGGATAAAACGGCTTCCTTTCCCCGGAGTGCTTTCAACTTCAATTTTGCCATTTTGGAGAATAACCAGCTTCTTCACGATGGCAAGTCCAAGTCCTGCGCCGCGCTGTTTTTGAGTAAGTTCGGTATCCAGTTGCACGAATTCGTCAAAAATCCGGTGCTGGTCTTCTTTTGAAATGCCAATGCCTGTATCCGTAACTTCAATGTGCAACAGGTAATTTTGTCCCGAAGTTTCCGCGCCTGAAACAGCCAAAGTGATTTGCCCGATATTGGTGAATTTAAGTGCGTTGGTAGTCAGATTTATCAGGATTTGTTTCAGCCGGATCGGATCGCCCTGAAGTGCGAGATTTTTATCAGTATTATTCCTGACGATCAATTCGATCCCCTTTTTCTGTGCCGAATCCTTGTGCAGGGTGTGAATTTCCTGAATGATTTCATCAGGCAAAAAGTCGATTTGCTCAATTTTTAGTTTTTGAGATTCGATTTTTGAAAAATCCAGTGTGTCGTTTACAAGCGCAATAAGATGCTCTGCCGATTTATGTACAACTTCCAGATCGGCAACCATTTCAACCGAGTTGGTTTTTTGAAGCATTTGTTCTGTCAGTCCGTAAATGGCGTTTACTGGTGTTCGCATCTCATGGCTGACAGTTGCCACAAACATCTCTTTTGCTTTGGCCAGGCTTTCTGCTTCGTCTTTGGCTTTTTTCAGAACTTGCTGATAAGTTCTGTTTCGTTGCAGGTTTCTGAATAGCAGGATCAATATAATAATCAGAAGGATTACTGCGGTGATTGTGAAAACAGCCATTCCCCGGTAGGTTTGGGCCGCCATGGAATCAGCTTCCGATGTTTTGGCTTCCAGACTTTTTTGTTCGCCATCTTCAAGACTGAAAATATGTTGGTTGAGTATTTGGGTGACCTGGATGTTGCGTTCGAACAGGAGTTTTTCTTTTGCCTGCAACTGTCTGGCCTGAACGGTAATCAGTTTTTCGATACCTGCAATTTCCTGTTTGATGATTTCTTTTTCACCGCTCTTGTCGATGATAATGGGTTGCAGGGTGCTTGTGTCTTTTTTGCTGAACAGTCTTTTGAAAAAACCTTTCTTTTCTTCCTTTTTAAACCTGATTGTATCGGGTTGGATGATAGCGGTATCAATCTTCGAATAAAGGTCCGTAAAAGAGCTGTGTGCATTTCCTTTTGAACGATGCAGCGCCCGTATTTCATCTAAAATCAGCAATTTGCGGTTGACCAGCAGCCGGATGGTATCGATGTGTAGCTTTTCAATCGAGCCAGGATCAGCATAAACTTCCAGATCGGATA
>CAMDGL010000106.1 GCA_945897845.1 Chitinophaga pinensis
ATTTAAAAACAACTGAAAAAATATCAATCATGGACGAAGTAACACTCACATCTTTGGCCGCATCCGCAGCGGATATGGCCAGATCAATAGACACCATCTGGGTTTTAATAACAGCAGCCCTGGTATTCTTCATGCAAGCAGGTTTTGCCTTGGTGGAAGCGGGATTCACCCGTTCGAAAAACACGGTAAATATTCTATACAAAAACCTGATGGATTTCTCGGTAGGTTCACTTGTTTTTTGGATTCTTGGTTTCGGTCTTATGTTTGGAACCGACATCGCCGGATTTATTGGCACTCCGAACTTATTCTTTAAAGATGGATGGGAAGGCGGCATACCTGCAGAAGCCTTCCTGATTTTTCAAACTGTGTTTGCCGCAACTGCCGCAACAATTGTTTCAGGAGCAATGGCCGAACGTACCGAATTTAAATCATACCTGATTTTTTCACTGGTTATTTCAGCAGTAATTTACCCCATATCAGGTCATTGGATCTGGGGAGGTGGATGGTTGTCTCAATTAGCAACTCCGTTCCATGACTTTGCCGGATCAACTGTGGTTCACATGGTAGGTGGTGTAGTTGCGCTAACAGGAACACTCGCTTTGGGTCCAAGAATTGGAAAATATTCCGGAAAGAAAGTAAATGCTATTCCTGGCCACAATATGGTATTGGGAGCTTTGGGTGTATTTATTTTATGGCTTGGATGGTTTGGGTTCAATCCCGGATCACAACTTGCAGCTTCAGGAAGCGCCAATGCAACTGCAATCTCTCACATTTTCGTTACCACCAACCTTGCAGCTGCGGCAGGTGCAATGGCTGCACTGATTGTAAGCTGGCTTAAGTGGGGAAAACCCAGTTTGAGTTTTGCATTGAATGGCGCTCTGGCCGGATTGGTTGGTGTTACTGCCGGTTGTGCTGTGGTTACTGCCACCGGAGCTTTGCTGATTGGTATTATTTCAGGAGCAGTACTTGTGTTTGCAGTTACAATGATCGACAATGTGTTTCATATTGACGACCCGGTTGGCGCAGTTTCTGTGCATGGTGTCTGCGGAGCGTTGGGAACCATCATGGTTGGTTTATTTTCAGAATCAACTGGTCTTTTCTACGGACATGGAACTGCACAACTTGTTTCACAGCTGATTGGTGTAGTTGCCGTTGCAGCATGGGCCGGAGTAACAGGATTTATACTTTTTAAAATATTGAAAGTTACCGTAGGCTTGAGAGTTCCAAAACGGATCGAAGAAGAAGGCCTGGACATCTACGAACACGGAGAAAGTGCTTACAACTAATAAATTTTTCTTCAACAATTAGATTTGTTGTTTTTCAAGAAGAGGGGACTGTTGGGGGACAGGCCTCTCTTTCTTTTTTCTCCCATAAGCAAAAAATCATATTTTTCAAATATCTAAATTTTGACATTTTGTGCATATTTGTTACCTATTGCAATCTATTTTTCACTATTTGTTAATTTTTTGTATCTATTTTAATTAAAATGATCCATTTATTAATACAACACTTTAATATTTTTATATTTTTGTTCGCATAAATAATTAACAACGTTCAGGAAAAACCCATTCCTGTTTTTATTAATCCAAAATTTAATTGTCATGAAGAAAATTGAAGCCATCGTTAGAAAAACCAAGTTTGAGGAAGTACGGGCAGCGCTGCACGATGCCGACATCGACTTTCTTTCCTGGTGGGAAGTTAAAGGACAGGGCACTGCCCGTCAGGGACTTATATTCCGTGGAATTGCCTACGACGTGAATTCGATTGCGCGTATCTGCATTTCATTTGTTGTACGCGACATCAATCTTGAAAAATCAATCAATGCCATTCTGGAATCAGCCTATACCGGAGAAAGCGGTGACGGAAGAATTTTTGTAAGCGACATTGCTCAATCCATCCGCATCCGGACCAAAGACCGCGGCGACGAATCCCTCTACAACAAATAATTTAGCAGCAAATCTCATGAAGAAAAAAATAAAATACGCCGGGTTGGCATTACTTGGATTAATTGCCCCCACCATACTTTTTGCTCAGGAAACTGCTGCAGCAGTTACAGAACCAACTCCTTACATAGATTTCGGGAATACAGCATGGATGATTGTCGCAACCGCTTTGGTTATGTTGATGACAATTCCCGGTCTGGCATTATTCTACGGAGGTTTGGTACGTCAGAAAAACGTTTTAAACATCCTGATGCAGTGTTTCATTTTAACGGCAGTAATTACACTCGAATGGGTATTCTTCGGATACAGCCTTGCCTTTAGTTCATCAACAGGAGTTATTGCTCCGTTTATTGGCGGATTCGACTGGGTTTTTCTGAACGGAATAGGAATAAACGATGTTAGCCCATACTATATTTCGCAGGAAACTGCACGTATTCCACACCTGTTGTTTGTTCTGTTTCAAGGTATGTTTGCGGTGATCACTCCCGCATTAATTATCGGAGCTTATGCCGAACGTATTAAATTCCGTGGCTTTCTTATTTTCTCTCTACTATGGGCCATTTTTGTCTATAATCCGGTTGCACATTGGGTTTGGTCGGCCGATGGCTGGTTATTTAAAATGGGCGCTCTTGATTTTGCCGGCGGAACAGTAGTTCACATCAATGCCGGTATTGCAGCACTGGTAATGACTCTGATGATCGGATCAAGAAGAAATTACAACAATCATCCAACAGCGCCCCACAATATCCCACTGGTTGTTATCGGAACCGCTTTACTTTGGTTTGGCTGGTTTGGGTTTAACGCCGGAAGTGGTTTGGCTGCCGATGGATTGGCCATCAGCGCATTCCTCTCGACCCACGTTGCAACCGCAACCGCCGCTTTAACATGGGCTTTGCTCGACTGGACAAGAAACTCGAAACCGACCGTTATCGGTGTCTGTACCGGTGCAGTTGCCGGTTTGGTTGCCATTACCCCTGCTGCAGGCTTTGTTGGCGTAACAGGCGCTGTGGCTATCGGAGTAGTGGTTTCTTTGGTTTGCTTCTTTATGGTTTCGGTCGTAAAACACAAATATGGTTACGACGATACGCTCGATGCTTTTGGAGTGCATGGAATCGGTGGAATTATTGGCGCCCTTTTAACAGGATTGCTGGCCACTCCTGCAATTCAGGCTTCCTACAGCGGTATGTTCTACGGAAACCCAAAACAACTTTGGATTCAGCTAATTGCCACAGTTGCAACCATGGTATTTTCGGGAGTAATGACCTATGTGATATTTAAAATTGTTGACAAATTATTCGGAATCAGGGCTACTCAGAAAGAAGAAATTGCTGGTCTCGACATTTCTCAACACAACGAAATGGCTTATGCGGAAAGTGATTAATACGAATGTTTTAGTTCGATCCCATATTAGTTTTATGCTTTAGATTTTTTTTGAGAGATCTGTCGAAAGACAGGTCTCTCTTTTTTATTCAATGTTCAAATCCGTCAGCAAATCAACATAAATCCTGAATCCCTCCTCAATCTCCGAAATCAGGATAAATTCGTCGGCAGTATGTGAACGGGCACTGTCGCCCGGCCCGATTTTAACCGACGGAAATGGGATCACAGCCTGATCTGAAGTTGTCGGCGATCCGTAATAACTCAAACCCAACTTAATTCCACGCTGAACAATCGGATGATCAACCGGAATCCCTGAAGAATTCAGTCTGAACGAGCGCGGTTTTACCTCCGAATCAATCAGTTCAGCAATGATTGCGAAAGCTTCCTGATTTGAATAATATTCGTTGGTTCGTACGTCAACAACAAAAGAACAGTTATCGGGCACCACATTGTGCTGAGTTCCTGCATTGATGATTGTAACCGACATTTTTACGGTGCCTAAAACAGCCGAGGTCTTTTCGAACCGGTAATTTCTAAGCTTTTCAATATCTGCAATGGCCTTGTAAATGGCATTCTCACCTTCTTCCCTGGCAGCGTGACCCGATTGTCCGCGAGCCGTGCAATCCAGTACCATCAGACCTTTTTCGGCAATGGCCAACTGCATTTTGGTAGGTTCGCCAACAATTGCCAAATCCATAGGTCCTAATTCATCCAAAATGCTGGCCAGTCCATTCATTCCTGAAATTTCCTCTTCAGCAGTGGCAGCATAAATCAGGTTAAACGGAAGATTTTCCTTTTCGTTAAAATGCATAAAAACAGCCAGAAGAGTAACCAGTGGTCCACCCGCATCATTGCTTCCCAAACCGTACAGAATCCCACTTTCCACATCAGGAGAAAACGGATCGCGTGTATAACCACTGGCCGGTTTAACCGTGTCGATATGCGAATTCAGCAAAACAACCGGAAGTCCGGCTTTCCAATATTGGTTTCTGGCCCATGTGTTATTTGCCTTAAAATCGTATTTTATTCCTGAATGATCTAAAAACTGCCGGATCAAAAGCGCTGCATCCTGCTCATTCTTACTAAATGAAGGTACAGCAATAAGAGATTTCAGCAGATTGATATAATTTTCCATGGTTGTATTCATTTCTTTGCACGACAAAAATCAAAAAAAATGTTCGAATCTGACTGGAAATTCAGGAAAAAGGTAAAATATTAATGACAATGCAACTTTTTATTTTGCGTAAAACTTACAAAAAGGTACTTTTACATGCACAAACCACAAATAGTTCAACTAACGCATATTAATTATTTACATGGAAAATCAACAAAAAAAAAGAGTTTCGAGACGACAGTTTCTTGGAACAACTGCCATAGGCATGGCAGGAGTAGCAATGTTCTCATCACTGGCAGCCTGTAAACAAAAAGTGGTTGACAATGATCTGAAAATTGGATTCATCGGAATGGGACAACAGGCAATGTTTCTAATGAACGGATTCCTGCAGATACCCGGTGTAAAAGTGATTGCAGGATGCGATGTTTACGGGGTGAAACGTCAGCGTTTTGAAAAAAAAGCCAAAGCTTTTTATGAAAAATTAGGACTTGAGGTTGAAATTCAGACTTACGAAAAATACCAGGATTTACTGGCCCGCGCCGATATCAACGTAGTTGTAATCGCTGTACCCGACCACTCACACGCAATGATTGCCATTGCAGCATGTAAAGCAGGTAAAGATGTATATCTTGAAAAACCGATGACTTTCACCATAAAAGAAGGTCAGGAATTGCGTCGCGTAGTGCGCGAAACAAACCGCATTCTGGCCGTTGGAAGCCAGCAGCGTTCAGACCCGAATTTCCAGCACGCCGTTAACCTGGTGCAAACTGGCGCACTCGGACAGATCGAAAAAGTAAACGCATACGTTGGCGCTCCTCCAAAACCTTATGATTTACCTGAAGAAACATTGCCAGCCGATCTGAACTGGGATCTTTGGCTCGGGTCATTGCCAATGCCAATTCATTACAACAGTCAATTAAATCCACCAATCACCATCGAACCCGAACAAAACGAACAGTTCTGGGGCGGATGGCGCTGGTACAAAGAAATGGGCGGTGGCTTCACAACCGACTGGGGCGCTCACATGTTCGACATTGCACAATGGGGACTTGGAATGGACAAAAACGGTCCGGTTGAAATTTCACCCATTGGCGACGGAACTGAATACATGCAGTTTGTTTATGCAAACGGCGTGGTAATGACTTCGGAACCATTCGACGAAAAGAAAACCAAAGGCGTTAAATTTATCGGTAAAGATGGCTGGATAGAAGTATCACGCGGTCATTTCCTTGCTTCTGACGATAAATTCCTGCCACCTTCAAAAGCTGAAGGCGACACTGGTCCTTATGAAACCAAGATTCCTCACCAGGTCAATTTCATCGAAGCAGTGAAGGAACGCAAAGATCCGATTGTACCTGTTGAAATCGGCCACAGCAGCTGTACTGTTTGCACACTTGGAAACATTGCCTGCGAACTGAAACGCACCATCAAATGGGATCCGGTAACCGAAACATTTGTTGACGATGCCGACGGAGCCGCTACCAATTTACTTCATTACCAATACCGCGAAGGCTGGAAACTGGTGTAATTGAATAAACTGCATCCGACGATGCAATTAAATATAAAACGCAAGTAATCGATTTAACCGAGTGCTTGCGTTTTTTTTTTGGAGGTAATACAGTACAGTTTTCAAAAGAATGTCTTGAATTTCGAATCTTAATCCAGAACAAAACGATAAGTGATAGTCCCAACCTGAAAGGCAGGGGCATTTTCGTCGGCATTAAAACGGGCCTGAAGAGCGGCTTTCCGGGCGGCAGCAATCATATCAGGATCGGCAGTATTTGAACCTTTTACGCCAGCTTCGGCTTTGGTAACCTGACCTGCTTTATTAACAGTAACCTGAACCACAACGATGCCTTCGTCGTTTCCCGGATAATTTGGTTTTGGCAACGACAAGCCACTTCGTCCATCAAGGCTGTATGAAGTTCCGTTCCCTACCCCGCCGCCGGGACCGTATTTTTCGGCATTGGCTGTTCCCTGCGGACTGCCCTGATTGCCTGCGCCATAAGTTACCCCTTGTCCGGTACTTTTCGAATCAGCCGAACCTTGTCCGGATCCGCCAAATGCATTTTTTGCACGGTTATTTATTTCACCTGCTTTTCGCTTTTCAGCAGCAGCAAGTGCTAATTTTTGTTCTTCTTCCTTTTTCTGACGGGTTATTTCTGCCAAACGTTGCCTGTCACTTTCAGCCAGCCGTTGTCTTTCAAGTTGTTCCTCTTTTTGTTTTTCGTTCAGGATTTTTTCCTTTTCAAGATCTTTGGCTTTTTCAATCTCTTTTTTCTTTTTGGCCGATTCAAGAGCAACCGTCTTTTCCATGTCCTGTGTCATCAACGCTTCCTTTTCAACAGGAGTTGCAACTTGTCTCACAGGCGGTGGTGGTGTTTTTGCTTCAGCCTGCATCTCTTCCTGATCCTTTATCGGAGCAGTCTCGCTGGGAGCAGGTTCTTCAGCGCCAAACCCGGTTTCAGAATCTCCAAAGTTTACTAAAATACCTTCTTCACCGGGCAATGGAAGCTTTGTAAAAAAACCAAAGAATAGTAATAATGCAAGTACAATCGCGTGTGTGACGATGGTACCAATCAAACCAATTCTATGTTCTTTAATGTAGTCCATTATTCTTCCGGTGCAGTAGCTGCAATCATTTTAATATTATTGCGCTTTGCGATGCTCATTATCTTTATTACATATTCCCATGGCACCGATTTATCGGCGTGAAGGGATAAATAAGTTTCTTCGTTTTGCTTGACAATTTTTTGCAGGAAAGGTTCAATTTCGGAGAAAGCGACCCTTTTCAATTCGCCATCTTCATTGATGTAGTATTTCAGATCGGCAGTAATAGAAACGGTTGTTATTGCCTTTGCAACTGTTTGGTTGTTGCTTTGAGGCAACAATAATTTGAGTGCATTGGGCGCCACCATGGTGGACGTTATCATGAAAAATAGCAGTAACAGGAAAACAATGTCAGTCATCGAAGCCATACTAAAAGTCACATTCACCTTATTTCGACGTTTTAAAGCCATGATTTGCTCTTATTTAGCTGGTTCGTTTAACATATCCATAAAGTCACTGGTTGCAGCTTCCATATTAAATACTACTTTTTCGACGTTGGCTACCAGAATATTGTAAGCGAAATAAGCAACAATACCAACAATCAAACCAGCCACTGTAGTTACCATGGCCTGATAAATCCCTGATGACAACAAGGTAATATTAATGTTATTTCCGGCATTTGCCATGTCATAAAAGGCCGAGATCATACCGGTTACAGTTCCAAGAAAACCAAGCATTGGCGCTCCGCCGGCCACACTTGCCAGGGCTGGAAGTCCTTTTTCCAGCTTCGAAACTTCAAGGTTCCCAACATTTTCGATTGCAGTGGTCACATCTGCCATTGGCCGCCCGATGCGCGAAATACCCTTTTCGATCATGCGCGAAGTAGGCGTATTTTCAGTCCGGCACAAAGCATAAGCCGACTCAACTTTTCCGTCCATGATGTATTCACGAACACGATCCATTAACCGGGGATCAACTTTTCCGGCTTTACGTATGGCCATGTACCGGTCGAAAAAAATGAATACCGCCAGAAACGACAAAAGTACAATCGGAACCATTAACGGCCCTCCTTTCATGGCCATATCAAAAAATCCGGTTACTAAACCCTCCGGCTGAACGGGTTTTGCCGCGGCCTGAATTCCTGCGGCCAAATTTTGACTTGCCTGTAAGATGATAAAATTTAGCATATGCGTTTTGTTTAAAGTCAACAAAAATAAAACGGGGCATACCATACAAATAGTATGCCCCGCAAAAATACAATTTATTTACAGGAAATAGATTAATGTGTAAATTCCAGCATATAAACTCCGGCTCCTGCCAAATATCCTAACAATGCCAGCCAGGAAATCTTTTTTAAGTACCATATAAAATCTATTTTTTCGAGTCCCATTGCAGCCACTCCTGCGGCCGATCCAATAATGAGGATACTGCCACCTGTACCTGCAGCGTAAGCCAGAAACTCCCAAAATACGCCATCCTGAACAAAATTAGCCAGATAACCGACAGCCCCCGGATCGCTGATAGGATACATACCCATCGCACCAGCAACCAGTGGAACATTGTCAACAATGGAAGAAAGTAAGCCAATTGATATGGCAATAAAGTTAACATTACCCAGTTTATCGTCTAAGAATTGTGACATCAAAGCAAGCTGACCGGCAGATTGCAATGCTGCAACGGCAGATAAAATTCCAAGAAAGAACAGCACTGTGGGGGTGTCCACTTTTCTGATAACAGCAGTTATTTTCAAACGCTTCTTAATTTCATCAGGTTTGTCTTTGTGTACTATTTCAGAAACAACCCATATTACACCCAGCGAAAACAACATGCCCATGTAAGGAGGCAAATGCGTAAGCGTTTTAAAAACTGGTACGAACAGCAATCCTCCAACGCCTATTGCCAACATTAGTATTCTTTCTGAATGAGTAGTGAATTCTTTCTCCTTCAGATCAATCAATGGACGCACAACATTTCCCTTCATTGTGAAAGACAAGACTATTAAAGGTACTGTAAGGCAAACTAAACTTGGAAGAATTACACCTTCAATAATTTTTAAAGCTGTAATCTGACCACCAATCCACAACATGATGGTTGTTACATCTCCGATTGGCGACCATGCACCTCCGGCATTGGCAGCCAGTACCACCATACTTGCAAAAAACCAGCGGGTTTCTTTGTCGCTCACCAATTTACGCAACAAGGCTACCATAACAATGGTGGTTGTCAGGTTATCGAGCAGGGCCGACATAAAAAAGGTAAGAATACTGAGAAGCCAAAGAAGCTTTATCTTATTGGTAGTGTTAATTTTATCGGTAATAACTTTAAATCCCTGGTGCTGGTCAATCACCTCAACAATGGTCATTGCTGCCAGTAAAAAGAATAAAATCTCGGCAATTTCGCCGATGTGATGAATAATTTCGTAATCAACGATAAAATGCCGCATGCCTTCCAGTCCTGTTAATCCGGGATACAACGCCTGAAACTCTTTCCATGACATGCTAAAACCCATATTTAAAATGTTTTCAACATCCAGAATATAAGCAACCCAACATAAAGTGCCTATTAATAATGCGGATGCAGCTTTATCCACCTTCAGCGGATGCTCAAGTGCTATGGCAACGTAACCAAGCACAAAAATGACAACCATAAGTATAAACATAAGTCAGTTATTTAGAGAGTTTATTGAAAGATTGTAAATATAGAATATTGAACAGATTAAAGGCAATCTGTCATTTATATTTTCATCCGGCGCTATAAAAATTTAAATTTATTTAACCCTTCCGGGCCCTGCTCATTTCAATCCGAACAGACTTTTCATTTTTTGCCAAAGTTCTTCAAAGTCATTAAAATCTTCCCTGTAGGAAAGACCAACACCCTGTGTATAGGGAGAGGTTTCGTAAATCAGGTTATTATTGGCATGGTTGTAAGCTTTCAGTTGAAGCTTACCGTTTCGCGTGAGCTTTACGTTGACATCGGCATCCCCAACCAGACTGTTGTTATTTGCATTTAATTTTTGTGACGAGTTGTTCGCTATATTGCCGTTGATACTAACCCTGTTGTTGAACATTTGGGTACTGAGGGCCAATTCAACTTCATCATTGGAGATTTGATCGCCGGGACGGTAATTGAAACCGATATCAAAATCGTTGCTGATTTGTGAAAGCCAGTTACTAAATTGATTCGAAAACAATTCGAAGGCGGTTGATGCGGTTGATCCGGCAAGGTTATTATTTACTCCCGAAGAAAAGAATCTGCCAAGTACCAGGAGCGATAACATTTGCTTGTTCATATCTTCTTCAGAACTAATGTATTGCTTTATTTCATCTTTAATCCGGTCTTCGGTTGAAGGTAATTCAATATCAAATTTAATATCCGGATTACTTAAATTTCTTGTAAGTTCAATTTTGCACAATACCGGAATCCGCTGACTATCAATATTATCATACGAATTCGCGAACAGTTCGCTCAGCGATGCTTTCAACCTGTAAATTGCATTGAGATCGACTATGGCATTGGTTGGATCACCATTCCACTGAATAGTGCCGCCCCGCTGGATTTCGAACTTCTTATTGATTACATTTTGCAGTGTAAAAAGGTAATCTCCCTGTTCAACCGTATATTCACCATACATGGTGATGTTTGAATTGTTGTCGATAAATATCTGCATATTGTCTGATGAGCCCTGCGCACGTATCACATCGCCGATTTTCGAATTGTAAATCAGTTGTGCTTTTGCTTCAGGAGTAATCTCAACATTGAACTGCATCTGCACGTTCGACTTGATAGCTGAAATCTTCTTCTTTTCGTCTGAAATTTTAACATCACGGTTAACAAAAGTCAAGAAATCGTATTGACGCGCCTCGTCGGCATATTCGAGATAAATATTCATTTCTGTACCTTTTTCTGTACGAGCAACTCCGTCAATCAGAATGTTTGCGCCCTGACCGGTAATCCGCACATTTCCGCTCCCAAAAGTTTTTCCGTAAAACTGTTCATTGATGGCCGACGTGGTATTGATTGCCATAATCCTGTCGGACTTGACAGCCAGATCATAAATCATTTTTGAAAAACTGCGGTGCTGTATGTATCCGTT